>CAYYZJ010000596.1:0-3266 GCA_964475615.1 uncultured Flavitalea sp.
CTCGTTCAATTTATCGATCCATTCCGCAGGAGGAGCAGAAATCCGGTAATGCCGGAGGCGCTGAATTCTGCCCAGGCCGGCCATCAACTGTACACAACGCGCACTGAAAATGATGAACCATACCAATACTACCATCGATGCATGTACGTTGAGATAGGCAATGAACCAGGCGGTATAATCCTTCCCATTGCTGCCGGCGGTGATGGTTACCTCCGGCGATGCCGATATATTTTCCTGAATGGTTGATGTGGATATTCCGGAAGCGCTGCCTTCGGAAGCAAGATTCCATTCCCTGATGAAAGTAAGCAGGGCCAGCAGCATGAAGGTGCAGAAGATCGCCGATAAAATAGTATACCGCAGTGCCGCGCTCGATCTTTTGGTGAGCGTGATCACGAGGCCGGCGATCATGGCGAGCGCAAGACCCTGCCAGAGCGAATGGATCAGCATCCAGCAAAACGCCTGCCTGAAGGCCTGGCTGATCAGGGATTGCAGAAGCATATAAACAATTTTGGTTAATGTTATTCCTTATCCAGCTTGTTCAGCAGGTCTTTGATGGCCTGCAACTCTTTCCTGGAGGTTTTTTTATTCCCCAGCAATTGCATGAGCAGGCTGCTGGGCGAACCGTTGTACAGCGAATCCACAAAACGCTGTAATAAAAAACCCTTGGTCTTCTGTTCTTCCAGCGCGGCGCTGTACACATGCTTCATGCTGCTTTCATCTCTCTTGAGGATCCCTTTCTCCACCATGATCTGCATCAGCTTGAGGGTGGATGTGTATTGTACCGCTCTTTTCTGTTCGTTCAGCTTGTCATTGACAAACCGTACCGTAGACGGGCCGTGCTGCCACAATACCTGCAATATTTCCAGCTCCGATCTGGTAGGCTCCACGGCCCCGGCATTATCCTTTTTTCCATGTTTCATGCACTAAAGGTAGGAATTTTTTCGTACGAACAAAGCCTTACCTGTTAAAAAAAAGAAAATAGTGAACAGGAAGCAGATAACAGAAACCAATCCTTATTATCTACTTCCCATTCACTATTACCCGTTGCTTATTGCCCGTTGCCTATTGCTGTTTCGCCCGCTCCTTCCAGGCCAGCATCCCCCCCGAAAGATTTTTCGTATTGGTAAAGCCAAGCATATCCAGTATCTGGCAGGCCTGCCCGCTGCGGTTCCCGCTCCGGCAATAGCAGATCACTTCCTGGTGTTTCCAGTCTTCGATCTCATCCACCTGCATATTTTGTATCCGGCCCAGCGGCAGCAGGGTGCCGCCGATATTGTATTCGGCGTGTTCTGCCGGTTCGCGAACGTCCAGCAGGTGCAGGCTTTCTCCATTCTTCAGTCTGGACTGCAATTCTTCAACAGTAATGTTTTGCATGATAATCGTTTTTTAGTAATCAATAATTGTTATCGGAAGGCTGATGCTGCAGGGAATCGGTCTTTGACTGCGGCTTCTGGGCGCTGAGCCAGATGTCTACGATCTGCCCCTGCCTGATGCGGTTGGGCCTGCCTTCTTCATCGAAGTGCTCGGGATTCTGACGGTATACATAAGCGTTAGTCGTATCCTGCACGTCGTTATCGGGAACAACAGCGCCTACGATCAGTCCGCTTGCTTCGAGCACGGCCCTGGCCTCGCGATAGGTTAGTCCGTATAAAACAGGTACTGTAAGTTCCATGCCAACTCCATTGCCCAGCACCAGCGTAATGGCGCTTCCCTGCTTGATCTGCGCTCCTGGTTTAATGCTCTCTCCGTTGTATTGCTGATCCAGCACGGAATTCCTGGCAAAATCGGGTTTAAAAACGGTATCGCCCAGTTCCAGTCCGTATTGCCGCAATACCATTTCGGCATTCCTGAAGCTCATGCTCACCAGGTTGGGCATGCTGATCACCGGAGGCACTGCACGGTTGATGGTAAGATAAACCGTGCGGTTCACCTTGACGAGATTATCGGCTTCGGGAATTTGCTTGATGACCTGCAAAGGCGGCACCGTATCATTATAGATCGAATCCTGGATCTGCACTTCAAAGCCCTGCGATTCGAGGGTTTTCCTGGCCTGGTCGATGGACTGGCCGGTAACGGACGGTATCTTCAACACCTTTCCATGCCTGGTAATCAAATCGAGGGAGCCCAAAAACAGGAGCAATAATATCAGCAGGATGGCTATCCCGGCCAGAATGTTTATCCAAAGCGGTCTGCTGGTGAGGAATCGAAACAAGGAATGGTTACAATTTAAGATTAAGAGATTGAATTATGAATTATTTAAACAATCAACGCCCAATTTAATAAACAACCAGCACTCAATTTAATAAACACTCAACACTCAACATTCAACACTCAAGTATTTAATTATTCAATAAATTAACATTTCTCCTTGAACATTGAGTGTTGAATATTGAGTGTTGAATATTTTTCCTTCCTCCCTACACTCCTCTTCCCAGCGCATCATCTATCAACGCCGAATAAAACTCCTTCAGCGTCCATCCCATGGCGCGCACCTGCTGCGGCACAATGCTGGCTTCGGTTTGGCCGGGAACCGTATTTATCTCCAGCAGGTAAGGCTCGCCTTTGGCTTCATTATAAATAAAATCGATCCTGATAACGCCGTCGCAGTTGAACACCTGGTACACTTTTCTTGCAGCAGCCCGTATTTTTTCTGCTATGGATTCATCCACTTTCGCCGGTGTGATCTCCTCCGTAAACCCCGGCGTGTATTTGGCCTCGAAATCGAAAAATTCTTTTTTTGTTTTGATCTCCGTAAAAGGAAGGGTGATGATCTCGCCTTTGGAGCGGAACACCCCGATGGTGAATTCACGGCCGGTGATGAACTCTTCGACCAGCACCTGGTCGTCTTCCTTAAACGCTTTTTCTATGGCCGGCCCCAGCTCTTCCGATGGCTTGTTCACTTTCGACATGCCGATGCTCGACCCGCCGTTATTGGGTTTCACGAACACCGGGAAATGGAGCCGCGAAGTAACTTCTTCCGGATTGCTGAACCTGCCTTTGATCAGGTGCACCGATCTGGCCACGTTGATGCCGGCAAAAGCAGCAACCGCTACCGTATATCGTTTATTAAAGGTCAGCGCCGAAACAGCCGCATTGCAGGAGGTATAGGGAAGGTTCATGAGGTCGAAATAGCCCTGCAGCTTTCCGTCTTCACCCGGCGTGCCGTGAATGCCGATGAGCACGGCCTTGAAGCGGATGGCATTGCCGTTGATATGAAGCGAGAAATCATTGCGGTCAACAGATACCCTGGTTCCATCGGCCAGTTC
>CAYYZJ010000597.1:0-15023 GCA_964475615.1 uncultured Flavitalea sp.
CAGGCAGAGAAAGTGCTGGGCATAACAGAATCCAACCTGCAAAGAGTGGTCGACATTATGGAAAAACAATTCGGCTTCCCGGCCAGCCAGCAATACGGCACCATCAATATTACACAGGAAACAAAGAATGCTTTTGCCAAATTCGACTGGAACATCAATAAAAAGAACCTGCTCACTCTAAAATACAATTATCTTCATTTTGTAGATCCGAATAAATTAAAAGGCGGCGGATTGCTGACCACGCAATATACCGGCATCGAGATCGACAATGCCGTGATGCTGGCCCTGCGCACGGAGTTTTCTCCCAAGCTGATCAATGAGCTCAAGCTTAATTTCAGCACCTACCGCAAATTCCTCACTTTCGTGAATAACCGGGTTCCCGAAGGTTTTGTTACGGTAGCTTCCACTTTCAGCGATGGCAGTACGGGTAAAACCACGGTAGCCTTCGGCAACCAGAACTGGGTTCCGGAAAGGGATGCTTCGGATGTGATCCAGATCGTGGATTATTTGCGTTACAAGGTGGGCAACCTGAATTTCACTTTCGGAACCGACAACAACATCAACCATATCACCGACAGGCTGACGCACGACCAGCAGGGACAGTTCTATTATAACAGCCTCGACGATATGGCCAATAACAATCCTTACCGTTTCAACCGCAAGATTCCGCTGAACGGCAACAATCCCAAGATCAGCGTTCCCCTGATCGAGCTGGGCGTGTTTGCGCAGATGGAAACCAACCTTCGGCCCAACCTCAATTTGACCGTAGGACTTCGCTGGGACGGACAGATCATCGGCAGCGCCCCCACGTACAATCCGCAACTGCAACAGGATCTCGGCGTCAATACCCATGTGGTTCCCTTCGATGCAAAAAATATTCAGCCGCGCCTGAACCTGATCTGGGATGTGAACAGCAATGGACGGGATGTGGTGAAATTCGGAGCAGGACTGTTTGCATCCGAGCTGACCACGCAACCGATCACTTTTGCGCATATCGATAACGGTGTCGATTTCAGGCAGGTCGATATCCGCACCAATGTTCCCATTCCCGACTGGCAGGCTTATCAGAAAGATTTCAGCAAAGTGCCCGGCGTGGATTATTACAACAGCCTGCCCACCAAGCAGCCGGCTACCGTGCTTGCGCTGGACAAGCATCTCAAGAATCCGCTTACGTTCAAGACCAACCTCAGCTATTATCACTATTTCACCACCTGGCTCCGCGTAGGCGCGAATGTGTACTTCGACAATACCTGGGATAATTTTTATCTGTATGACCTGAACCTGCGGCGCACTCCCGGATTTGTGACCAATGAAGGCCGTGAAGTATACCTGGATCCATCCACCATTCCGGCAAATACAACGAGCCAGGCGCCGATTGCCGATTCGCGCATCTCTTCCAATTTCAACCAGGTGAGGTATTTCACGAATACCAAATGGTCGTCCAGGTTTATCGGCGCAGTGATAGAAGCTGCTGCACAGATCGGCCGCGACGGTTCGTTCACCATTTCCTATGCAAGAGGAAAGGCAACAGGCACTCCGCCTTACGACAATGGCGACCCGCGCAATGCCAATTTCAGCGTGGGCCCTTCTTACTGGACTTATGCCGATTACGGCAAGAACTGGTATAGCGACGGCGACCAGCGCAACAAGCTGGTAGCGCTTTTCCTCAGTCCCACGTTCTATGGATTCAGCATCAGCTCTTATTTCCAGGATTACCAGTTTGCGCGTTTTTACGTTTATGTCGATAAGTACATCATCGGCGAAGCCAATGACGGCACCGACCTGGCTTATGTGTTCGATCCCAACAGTCCGTCTACGCCGGATAATATCCGTGCGGGCATGCAGACTTTGCTGCAGAAGACCAGTCCCGAGTTCAGGAAATTCCTGCAGTCCAATTTCGGCAAGTTCGCTCCGTACAACGGCGGCATCATGCCCTGGCGCACCCAATGGAATATGAGCATTGCCTATGAGTTCAGGATGGTGAAGACCCATAAGGTGAGCGTGCGCTGCGATATTTTCAATGTGCTGAACCTGCTCAATTACAAATGGGGTTATTATAACCAGATCACCGGAACCACGTTGTATTATCTTAAAGGATTCGATCAGTCGACCAATTCCTATATTTACGATGTGAATACCAATGCCGGCATCAAAACAAAGGCTGCCAGCTATTATTCCGTGCAGTTCGGATTAAGGTACAGCTTTTAGCCGGTGGAATTTATGCATAAGATCATCTTCGCATTATTATTAGTTGCATCAGCAGCGCATGCGCAGCCGCAGCATTATACTGTTGCCAATGCGCATTCGCATAACGATTATGAGCAGCCGAACCCTTTCTGGACGGCTTACCATGCCGGGTTCGGATCCATTGAAGCGGATATTTTTTTGCAGCAGGATGAGCTGATCGTTGCGCACGACAGCTCCGAGCTGCCCTTGCAGCGAACACTGGAAGCCTGGTATATCCGGCCTTTGCTGAAATGCATGGAGCAGCACAATGGACACGTGTTTGCCGACAGCAACAGGCAGCTTCAACTGATGATCGATATCAAAAGCGATTCCATCGCCACCCTGAACAGGCTGATCGGGATCATCCGGAAATACCCAACGCTGATGAATAACCGCTCGCTGAAATGGGTAATATCCGGCAACAGGCCGGAGCCGGGCCGGTTCAATGCCTATCCCTCTTTTATTTGGTTCGACGGTGTGCTTTCACAACAATACAGCAGGCAGGCGTTGGGGAAAATAGCGATGATGAGCGATAATATCCGGAACTATGTTTCCGGGAATGCGCCTACCGATCAGGAAAAGCAAAGCCTGTTCGCCGCAGTGGCAAAAGCCCATGCCTTAAAAAAGCCCGTTCGCTTCTGGGGAACGCCCGATGATCCGGACACCTGGCAAAAGCTCATGCAGCTCAGGGTGGACTACATCAATACCGACCACATTACGGCCCTTACGGCTTATCTCGAGAGCGGGCCTCCGGCCATTGTCGGCCATCCATTGCCGTTATGGAAGGAAGGTTATCTCGACCTGCATCATATCAATACCGGAAGAGGGAATTCGGCTTTTTATATCTTTCCCGACGGCACCACCATGCTGTTCGATGCAGGCGAAGAAGATCCTACAGAGCCCAGAACGCTTTCGCCCCGCAATTCAACCATCCATCCCGACAGCAGCAAACGCCCTTATGAATGGATCGTTCATTATATAAAACAGGTCAGCCCTGCCCGGGAGCTGGACTATGCCGCAATATCCCATTTCCATGAAGATCATTTCGGAAGCTGGTATAATCAAGCGCCGGCATCTGCCCATGGGCAATATGTGCTCAGCGGCATTACCGGGGTCGGGGAGCTGATCCCAATCCATCATCTGCTTGACCGGGGATTTCCCTCGTATGACTATCCTGTTCCGGTTAAAAAGATATTGGACAAGATGAATGCATCCGGCGGCAGCTATGCAAAGACCATGGAGAACTATTTTGCTTTCGTCAAAGCGCAGCAGGCGCGTGGGCTGGCAGTGGAGCGGTTCAAAGCCGGCGTAAAAGACCAGATCGTATTGCAGCATGATGCGCAGAAATTCCCGGAGTTCTATGTGCAGCAGGTAAAATCGAACGGCAGCATCTGGACGGGCAATGATACGTCCACCTTTCAATATTTTCCTGCAATAGACACGGCAAATCCAAAAACCTGGCCCGATGAAAATCCCCTGAGCCTGGTGTTCACGATCCATTACGGGCCTTTCGTTTATTACAGCGGCGGCGATTGTCCGGGAAATGTTTTTTATGGAGATCCGGCCTGGCGCGATGTTGAAACGCCGGTGGCCAAAGCGATCGGCGAAGTGGATGTGGCCACCATGGATCATCATGGCAACCGCGATGCGGTAAATGAATTCCAGATCAAAACCTTCAGGCCTTCGGTATGGATAGAACAGGTATGGTCTTCCGATCATCCCGGGCATGAAGTATTGATCCGGCTCACCACTCCTTATTTATACAAGGAACAAAGGGATCTTTTCGCCACCAATATGCTTGAAGCCAACAAGATCGTGATCGGCCCATTGATCGATCGTTCCTATAAAAGCCAGCAAGGGCATATTGTAGTAAGGGTGCTGCCGGGAGGAAATGATTATTATGTGATCATACTCGATGACAGCCGCGCCGATATGCCCGTTAAAAAGATCTTCGGGCCTTACCGGGCGAAAAGGAAGGAAATGGCAATGGGCAATTGGCAACGGGCAATAGGCAATTAGCAATAGGCAATAGGCAATTGGCAATGGGCAATAAGCAATAGACAACAATATAAAATATACTTTCCCCTTTTATTTTGCCTATTGCCCATTGCCCATTGCCTATTCATTTATCCTTGCCCATTGCCCATTCACCTTCGCCAGCACATACCGCTCCGTAACTCCCCGGCGGGTGCGGGCGTTGACGAACGGGGCGGTGAGCTGGCTGATATGAAAATGTTGGAACTCCTGGATGATATTTATTGAAAAGCCTTTTGCCGAAAGCGAATCGGCATCCTTTTTCCGGGTAAAAATGATCACCGGCTCATGAAGACCGGCCAGTTGCTGATCATCCCAGTAATGCACCGGCGCGTTCAGGTAAAAAGCAAAGGAATAGGAATCTTCCTTGTACATGCCCGTTTTTTCGGCAGGCTTCAGCTTGTTCAGGTAAAAAGCAGCTTCGCTTCCCGACTGGTATTTCAGCAGTTCAGGATAAAAAAAGAAATCCAGAAAACCATACACCATCACCGCAATAATGAATGATCGCCCGATTGCAGCAGGAATACCTTTCCGGCCAAAGAAAAATATTGCGGCAAGAATAAAAACGGCCATCCATATCAGCAGCATAATACCATGAGCGGGTTTGAAATAAAAGCTCAGGGCCAGGATCAATACGATCAATACTATGCTGAGAATATCCTGCACCCGGGCTATCGTTCGTTCTGCCTTTGCCTGATGCAGGTACTGCGCAGTGATGATGGAACAGAATGGAAATACGATAATGATATAATGCGGCAGTTGGAACCGGGAAAGGGAGAACATCACGAAGGTCAGCAGCAGGCTTCCCAGGCAGATGTATTCAGGAGCCTTGCCGAAATGCCTCAGCTTGCGGAAAACAGCAACATAAAGCAAGATCGACCAGGGAAGAAAGGCCCAGGCAAGGGTATGGAAATAAAAGAACGGATCTCCTTTTCCTTTAATGGGGCCGGTATTGAAGAAACGGCCGAACTGGCTGTCCCAGAAAAAGAACCTGATCCCCGACACGCCTGTTTTTCCGAATACCGTTTTTTCGGGATGCAGGTCGAACTGAACATAAAGGCAGTAGAGCTCGGGCAAAGTAAAGACCAGTATCAATACCAGCGCGATCCACCAACGGGGATGGACAAACGCTTTCCATTGTTTTGTCAATATCCAGTCCAGCACAAAGCCGCCGCCGATGGTAACCAGCGCAAAAAGCCCTTTGGTCATCACTGCGCATGCGGCCAGCAGCGATCCTGCAATAATATGCAGGTAAGACCCGTTCCGGTCGGCTTTATAAAAATGGAATACGCTTCCGATGATCAGGGCGGTAAGATAGGGTTCTGCCCTCACATCGTTATTGGATAATACAAGATGTGCGGCGGTGATATAGATCAATACAGCCAGTTGCGCTACACCCTTGCCATAAAGCGGGAAGGCAAAACGGTATGTATACCAGGCGCCCCATGCCCAGAACAGCAGCGCAGGGAATTTATAGGCGAAAGTATTTATGCCGAACAGCCTGAAGCTGATTGCCGTTACCCAGAACGGGAAATGCGGTTTATCGAGCCAGTCCTTTCCTGCCAGTTTAAGGTTGATGAAATCGCCGGTTTCGGCAATCGTTTTCGCGATCAGCGCATAGAGCGCTCCATCGGGCTCCAGAATGGTAAGGAATAATGCACCGGCATTGATGAGTATGCCTGCCAGCAAGAGGAGGCGAAAGGAATGGGGGGCAAAAAGCGAGTGGCTGGTAGCGAGTGGCGAGTGGGAGTTGGTCAATGCGATGGTAAATTGTTAGGCAAAATAATCCAATGCGAAAATACATTTTCTTTTTCCTATTTCTACTCACTGCTCCTTCCGGCCCCTAACCACTCACCACTAACTTTTTCTGGGCCGCATGCCACCAAAATTCAAAGACCCTGGCCAGGATAACGCCGGTGCAATAGCCGAATACGGCGCCGGCCAGTATATCGAAAGGATAATGCTTGCCTACATAGACCTGCGCATAACATATTGCGGCTGCCCAGAACCAAAGCCAGTTCCATTTTTTTCCCGTCATGATGAAAATAGACCAATACCAGAAAGCAGCGAGGCCAAAATGGTTGGCCGCATGGGAAGAGGGCATGGAATATATTCCGCCGCAGTCGATCACATTGCGGATGAATGCATGCAGGTCCGGATCGAGGCAGGGCCTCGGTCTTTCAAAAAGCGGCTTAAAGATCCTTGAGCTTATGCTGTCGGTTATGGCAAAACAGGCAACGCTCAGCAGCACGAAACGCCAGGCATCCCATCCCGATTTCCTGACGGCAAAATACAGGATAAAGACATAAACCGGGATCCAGGTATAGGGATTTCTCAATGCCAGCATGATGGGATCGAGGATAACATGATCCGAATCGTGGTGGATAAGCACAAACAGCGCTTTGTCTATATTCTCCAGCGTTTTCAATAAGGACATACCCGGTGGTTTAAAAGCGTAATGTATAAAACCGGCTTTATTCCTGTGTTAACCCCATATTAAAGTTTGATGAAAATAGATGAGCAGCAAAAAATTATAGGTGAACGCTTCAAACAAGCCGGTAACTCTAAATTAATCTTGCCATAAAATTGAGGTCATACTGGCTATCTACCTTTGGCAAACCCATTAACATGAAAATCATCTGTCTATCCGCCCTGGTTTGCCTGCAGTTTACTCTTGCAGCACAATCCCATCACTTCAAAACACGCCATGTATTCATCATCACTACCGACGGCTTCCGCTGGCAGGAAGTGTTTACCGGCGCCGATCCCGGACTGATCAACGATACCGATTATGTTCGCGATACTGCACTGGCCAAAGCCTTGTACTGGGATAATGATGTGACCGTACGCAGAAAAAAGCTCATGCCTTTTTTCTGGAATGTGATCGCCACAAAAGGACAGTTGTATGGCAACAGGCTGGCAGGCAATAAAGTGAATGTGAAAAATGTTTATAAGATCTCTTACCCGGGATATAATGAAATACTCACCGGTTATGCCGATCCGCGATTTATTCCCAATACCCCGGTAAACAACCGCAATATCAATATTCTCGAATACCTCAATGCCAAGCCTCAGTACCAGGGTAAAGTGGTTGCTTTTACTTCGTGGGAGGTGTTTCCGTTTATCCTCAACAGGGAAAGGAACAGGCTTCCCGTCAACAGCGGATACGAAGCCCTGACGGATACCGATGATAGCGCCTGCCAGATGGTGAACCGCGTGCAGGAAAGCATTGTCCAGAAAACCAATACGCGCTACGATATGCTCACGTTCATGAGCGCCTTCGAATACATCCGCCAGCACAAACCCGAAATAGCGTATATTGGTCTGGGTGAGACCGATGAATTTGCGCATCACGGCCACTATGATTCCTACCTGCAGCAGGGCGCTTTAGTCGACAAGATGATCGCAGACCTTTGGTACTACGTGCAAACCGATCCGTATTATAAAGACAGCACCACATTTATTATTACCACCGACCATGGAAGGGGAACCGGGGAAGCCTGGCGGCATCATGGAACTTTTACGAAAGATTCCGGTGAGATATGGCTGGCCGTACTGGGCCCCGATATCAGTGCAATGGGTGAGCTGAAACTGGATCAGCAGGTATACCAGAACCAGATAGCAGCAACAGTAGCCTGGCTGCTGGGCGAACAATTCGATATTTCAAGGAAGACCGGCAAGCCCATCGTTTTGCCGCTTAATGAGGATAGCCGGGAGAGGCATATTGTATCCAAATAAAGTTTCCGGTTTACAGTTTACAGTCCGGTCATTGCAACTAACTGTAAACTGTAAACTCCAAACTGGAAACTAATGTTTCTTTCTAAGCTCTGTTGCAAACAACTTACTGGCTTTCTTTAATTTATTCTCAAATTTCTTTTTGTTTGACCCGTTTTGATATTCGGCCAGCGCGCCGGCGAGCTTTTCATAAACGATCTTCCTGGCCTCTTTCTTTGTTACTTTTTTGGCAGGCAGGGCTTTTGTTTCTGTCATGTTCCAATGGTTTTAATGAACGATTAGTAACGTAAAATTAACACAAACTTAATATTGGCAATGTTAAGTTTTTCTATTCGCAGGTTCGTGGGAAAAAAATTGACGTTTTATTGACTTTTCCTGATAAAATACCCTAGTTTCACTCTATCTTTCTGGTCGATTAAAACTGATTTATGAAGTGGATCTCGGTAAATAACCCGCTGGCGTCAATCAAAAGATATCATCTGGTCAAAGGAAATGGAGTGGAGATGGTGCTCAAATACAATATCCTGCAGCATTCGGGCAGGGTGATCAGGGCGGGGGAGCAGCGCGTATTTTTTATTGAACAAACCGGGTTCTGGGGAAACAAGATCGTTTTTGAAAATGAATATGGAGTGGAGGTCGGCAAGCTGCTTATCGATAAAGCGCATAGCTCAGAAGGCAGCATTGAGATGAATAATAACAGGTATCAATATTCGATGCCGGGCAGCCAGCACAAGAGCATCGAGATTTCCGATAGCAATACTGTTCCCGCTCATTTTTCCTGCGACCTGCAGCTCGATGAAAACCCGGTTTCCTCATCGGGTCACAAAACAGAAGAATATGCCTGTCTTTTGCTTGGACTATGCTGGTATTTATTTCCCCCTGCTACTGAAGAGGCAAAGAAAACGGCAGAGCAGTTTTCGATGGTATGAGGAGGAATAGGCAATAGACAATTGGCAATAGGCAATTGGCAATCCATAGTCCAGCTTCTTACAAAATTTATTATTGCTCATTGCCTATTGCCTATTGCCTATTTTCTGCAGGATCCGCCTTCTCAGGATCCGCTTTCTTTTCTTCAGCAATTCCCCGATGGCCGTCAATGTTTTTTTCTCCGGCTCTTCCAGCTTATCCAAATAAGCGGGTTGGAGGTAATGCAGGTGCATGAATAGATCCTGGTGGTCGCCGAGGAGGTCGGTCATGGTTTTCAGGTCGCTGGTAATGGGAAATGTGTCGAGGGTTGCGATGCCTTCGATCCATTTTTCATTGTACATGAGGTCTTTCAGTATCTTGCGCAGTTCGTGCAGGTTTTCATCGGTCTTTTCTTCATTGAGGATATTCAGGATGGCTCCTTTTTTCTGCAGCACAAAATCGGAAATGATCTTTTTATTCAGCTTCGGGGGTAAATCGTGGTCGAGCTTTTTCTCTTCGTAATCGAGCCTTGTGGATGAAGGCAGGCTGGCATCCATTTGCCGTTTGCTTTCTTCCAGCTCCTGCTGCAGCAGCTCCAGGTATCCGGCAATGGGCTTTCCCCTGCCCAGGCTTTTGATCGTTTCGATCTGCACCTGGAGGTTGCGCACGTCGCCCGCCCGGTGATAAAATTTCCGGAGCGGTTTCGGGATCTTCAGCACCGGCGGATCGCCCCATTCGGTATTGAGCAAGCGCAGAAAGGCACGGAGCTTTTTTACCGATACCCTGAAATCATGGATATCGTCCTGCCCGAAACCGCTTGCCGATTTTTTTGAAAGGGAGACGATCTTTTTCAGTCTCCCGGATATGCGCGTTTTGATCTTGTTTTTTTTCATAAATGGCAACTGCTAAGTTAACCGATACAAAATACATGCAACACTGCTTTTTTATTTATATTCGATCAAACTATCTCCATTATGAAGCGTTATTGCCTTGCACTCGACCTCAAAGACGATCCTGCCCTGATCCGCGAATATGAAGATTACCACAAGGCCGTATGGCCCGAGGTCAAAAAGAGCATTCTCGATTCCGGGATACAAAAAATGGAAATCTATCGCATACTCAACCGGCTTATCATGATCATAGAAACCCGCGATGATTTTTCACTTGAAAAAAAAGCCCGCCTGGATGCCGCCAACCCCAAAGTGCAGGAGTGGGAGCAGCTGATGTGGAAATACCAGCAGGCGCTGCCATCGGCAAAGCCCGGCGAAAAATGGGTGTTAGCAGAAAAAGTATTTGAAGTAGAAGCATAAAATAAATTCCTTATGGCCAGCACAATCATCATTACCGGTGCCAGCGGCGGCCTGGGTACGGCAGTTACCCGTTTTTTCCTGGATCACGGATATAAGGTGATCGCTACGGCATCCGGTCCGTCTTCCAAAAAAGATATTGCCCCGCATAATAATCTTCAGGTAGAGGCCGTGGATTTATCCGACGAGCAGGCAACGGATGCTTTCATACGATCTGCAATAACCCAACATCAACGTATAGACGCAGCCTTATTACTGGCAGGAGGCTTTGCCATGGGCAATATCGATTCAACGGCAGGGGAAGATCTTGCAAAACAGCTTGCGATCAATTTCCACACCGCTTATTATACGGTAAGACCGCTTTTCCGGCACATGGCCGACAACAAAAGCGGAAGGATCATTTTCATCGGGGCCAGGCCCGCGCTGCTGGCTGCACAGGGAAAGAACATGCTGGCTTATGCGCTGAGCAAATCGTTATTGTTCAGGCTGGCCGAATGCCTGAATGAAGAAGGTAAGGGGAAAAATGTTACGGCCACCGTTATCGTGCCCAGCACCATTGATACTCCCGGCAACCGGAAAAGCATGCCCGACGCCGATCCCGGCAATTGGGTAAGGCCGGAGCAGCTTGCCGAGATCATGGAGTTCATCGTTTCCGATAAAAGCGCTCCCCTGAGGGAAACGGTACTGAAGGTGTACAATAATGCCTAGGCGATTTAACAAAACTTTCTGCGGGCTCATTGTAGCTTTTGATTTTTTATTGCGTCTAATTAATGAGGGCAAAACCTCATGATATGGAACCCTATTCTACACAACAGGAAGTATTGCTGATCACCGGCTCCGGGTTCTCACAAAGACCCCTGACCGAAAAAGAATCCGACAGCAAAGCGCTAACCTATAAAGAACAACTGGAAGAAGCATGCTGGAACGGCATGCTGGAAGAAATGCTTCCCGAAATATTTGCCAGGCCGGCCAACGGTCATAAATTATATTTATGGAAGATCAGGGAAGCCGGCGCTTTCCTTGAGCTGGAATGGAAAGAATTTCCTGAAGAGATGGATAAACAGTTTTCCGTTGATCCCTATTCGTTCATGCCTCTGCAGTCGTTCAACTGATCAAAGCCGGATGATGGCAAACCCCTTTCGCTGGTTTCTTTCATAAGGAATAGCGATCTCGTTTTCGGAGATCTGGCGCGACTGCTGAAAGACGAGGTTGTTGTTGAAATTCCAGAACGTGATCCCTTCTTCATCCGTCAATAAATTTCCCCTTTGATCCAAAATGGTCGTATTGCCGAAAGGCGCATCGTTCCTGATGATGCTGTTGTACAGGAAGAACAGCTTATCGCGCAGCGGTATCACCACATAAGAAAGATAGGGCGCATTGAATTCCGTTACCTGCTCTTTGCTGAGCATGCCGCTCCAGCAGCTATCGTGGGTTCGCGCCGGAAAATAGAACAGGCTCAGGTCGCCGCGTTCATAGCTGCCTTTGGTTCCGCCGAGCTGGTTATACCGCGTATAGCCGTGCTTGTTCACGTAGGAGCCTGCACTGTTGTTCATGATATGGTTGGCAAAAATGAAATCGGGATCCCATTGAAAATCGTTGTAATCGTCGTTGAGGTTCAGTTGAGCGCTGGGCCTGCCGTATTCCTTGAGCAGCATGAATCCCATGCCGGGCACGGAAATAAAACTTTCCTTGGCCAGGTTCTCATCCTTGATCTTGCCCGATGCCAGCGTATTGAAACGGTAGGATGAATCGAAATCGAAACGTTGCTCCATGAGCGAATAATGCGTTACCTGCACATTCTTCAGCGTATTGTACCGGAATACGGAGAGGATGCCGGCAAAAGCCTCTCCCTTATCATTGTCTATCGACAGCGAAAGATCTTCCATGCTGGAAGCTTCGGGCAATACGATCTCCTTAAAAGAAAAGCTGTTATCATCCTGGCAGAAATGGAAGAGCAGGTAATTGTTGTTCTTCCTCGAAGGCGAAGCCATCAGCCATTGGCCGTTATTGGCCAGCTTTACCGGCGCATTGCTGAAATGCTCCATCGGGTACCCGGTGAAATCATCCTGTATATAAGGCTGGCTGATGAATGGATGTTCATATTTTGTATAGGAGAGCTGTTTCCAGTTCTGATCGAACAGCACGGCGTGAAGCCGCGGCGCAGAACCGGAAACGGATTCAAATGCCAGCAGCAGGATCCGGTTCTTGTCCTCCGAACGCGCCAGCAGAAAACTGCTTCCCGATTCCCGGAAGGGAAGGCTGCTCACTACTTTGGAATCATTGCGGAAGCCGTCGGGCTCATACCGCATTACGGAGAGCCATGTTTTTTTGGGGCCTGACAGGATGAGCAGGTCATCGAAATATTTATCGCCCGGAACAAGATATTCTTTAATGGTAGAATCCGTTATGGCAGGCGACTGCACAATATTGATCAGGTTCATCCTGCTGTCGTAGATCTCGAAGCTTCGATCCATATAATTCCATGGATCGGGGTGATGCTTGTTCACCTTTCGCCGGTTCTCTTTTTGCAACCAGTAAAAATCACCCGATTTGCCGGCCACTTCATAACGCAGCATAAAACGGTCATCGATATAGGGAGAATACAGTACCCGCTGAGCTGGAAGAAAGTGGGTGTTTAATATCAGCAGTATTCCCGTTAGTGTAGACTTCCCGCACCTCATAGGTTGTAGTATTGTCTTGAAGTTACAAATGATTTTTTATATTTCGGCCACGGAGCGATATTGGAGTGATAACTGAATATTATCTTTTTGCGGATCCGGATTTTTATTGGCAGATTGAGAAAAACGGGGTAAATTCCACAAGGCACATTTATGTTATGATCAGTATTGAACAATTTAGAGAGATGGCTCTTTCCCTGCCGGAAGCCGAAGAGCGAGACCATTTCGGAAGGCCTTCATTCAGGGTCAGGAACAAAATCTTTGCCACACTCTGGATCAGGGAAAAAAGAGCGATGGTAAAGTTATCTCCGGTGGATCAGGCTGTTTTTTGTGATTTGAACAAAGCAATTTTTTACCCGGTACCTGGGGTCTGGGGAAAACGGGGAAGCACATTTATTGAACTGAACAAGGCAAGCAGAAACGTTGCCAAAGAAGCGCTCCTGAGCGCCTGGCAACAGGCGGCTCCGCAGTTGCTTATAAAGCGATATACGGCGCATCGCGATTAAAGGATGTTTCGGTAAAAAAAAATTTCCAGAACAAGACCATCATGCATGTCTAACCAAAACACCGGCATAAAATCTTTGTATTCATTCGTCAGGCAGGCGCTTTCGGCCGAGCACCAGGATTATACCAGCGGCAGCATACGCCGGGCCGTTTTCCTGCTCTCCATTCCCATGATCCTCGAAATGTGTATGGAATCGGTATTTGCCGTGGTGGATATTTTCTTTGTCGGCCGCATCGGCAAGGAAGCCGTTGCTACGGTAGGGCTTACCGAATCGGTGCTTGCCATCGTTTATTCCATTGCCATGGGGCTGAGCATGGCTGCAACGGCTACGGTAGCCAGAAGGATCGGGGAGAAGGATACTCAAGAAGCCGCCCATGCAGGAGCGCAGGCCATTATTATGGCGCTGGCTTTTACCGTTGTCATCAGCATCAGCGGGGCCGTTTTTGCGCCGAACATCCTGCAGTTGATGGGAGCGCCGGCCGAAGTGGTGAGCACCGGATCCATCTATACCCGCATCATATTCAGCGGAAGCATCGTGATCATGCTGCTTTTTCTCATCAACGGCATTTTCCGCGGGGCGGGCAATGCATCCATTGCCATGTGGTCGCTATGGATCGCCAACGGATGCAATATTATACTATGTCCCGTCCTCATTCATTTTTACGGGCTGCCCGGCGCGGCAATTGCCACTACCATCGGCAGGGGAATCGGCGTTTGTTATCAGTTGTACCATCTGTTCAAAGGCAGCGGCATCATTCGTCTGGCCAGGAAATATTTCATTCCTGACTTTACGATCATCAAATCGCTTACTGCCATTGCCTGGACGGGCACATTGCAGTTCCTCATCGGCTCTGCAAGCTGGATCATCCTGGCCAGGATCATTGCACGATTCGGCAGCGAGGCCATTGCCGGTTACCAGGTGGCCATCCGCATATTACTGTTCTTTTTACTGCCTGCCTGGGGAATGAGCAATGCTGCTGCAACCCTTGTCGGTCAGAACCTTGGCGCCAGGCAACCGGAGCGTGCGGAAAAATCAGTATGGGCTACCGCCAAATATAATGCGGTGTTCATGTTATTCGTTTCGCTGCTTTTCCTGTTCGGCTCAGGCCCTATCGTCAATTTCATGAATCGGGATGAAGCGGTGGAGAAGATCGCGATCGAAGCATTGCACATCATCAGCCTCGGTTATATTTTTTATGGAGTAGGCATGGTGCTGACCAATGCATTCAACGGAGCCGGCGACACAAAAACGCCTACGCTCATCAGCCTGTTCTGCTTCTGGACATTCCAGATACCGATCGCTTATCTCATGGCCATTACGCTGAACCTCGGAGAGCGCGGTGTTTTTCTGGCTATTATTATTGCGGAGACTGCGATTACGATCGTTGCGTTTCTTTTGTTTAGAAGGGGGAGATGGAAGATGGTGAAGGTGTAGGTTATATGTTTGAATATGTTTTCCGCAACATGGATGAGAAGATAAAACTATTATCGCTTAATGCAAATATGCCCCTGCC
This sequence comes from uncultured Flavitalea sp., assembly GCA_964475615.1. Taxonomy (GTDB): domain Bacteria; phylum Bacteroidota; class Bacteroidia; order Chitinophagales; family Chitinophagaceae; genus Puia. The sequence goes on from CAYYZJ010000597.1 coordinate 14,906, forward strand.
CTGAAGACTACTTTCCCAATGCGATACCAAGTTGGGAAAGATTTTTTTTGGGATCTTTTTACCGCTTTTTTCGACATGAAACCGGATTCGATTTGCCTTTTGTTCGCGGGTTCTTCGG
>CAYYZJ010000598.1:0-4513 GCA_964475615.1 uncultured Flavitalea sp.
TCGGACTTCAGGCTCGAATCTCCTTTTTCATAAGAGGCTGCGCTTAAATGGATGCCGTCGATATACAGTTCATTGACGCTGGGCGCCCGCCAGGCGCTGCCGATATTGGCGGTAACCGAAAACTTATCGTTGAACCGGTAAGCGCCACCGATCGTTCCAGTAACGTTTTGATACGTGCTGGTATTATGATAGGTCTGCAGCGTATTGTTGTCGAGCTTGTATACGCGAAGCCATCGATAGTCGTATCTTATACCGGCTTCCAGCATCCAGTTGTTTTTGCTGTACCGCTCGATGGCAAATATCCCTCCGTTGTAATTCCTGAAATTGGGAACGAGATAGCGGATCCCTTTAAATACATTTCCCTGCGTAAAGCCCGATACACCGATGAGGCCGGAAAAATTATTCTTGACCGGTTCATGATAGATCAGATCGATCGTCTGTGTTTTGATCTGGAAGCTGATCTGCGGAAGTTTGAGTATGTTCGGATCGGTTGAATAAGGAAGATCGATATCGTATTCATCACGCTTGTCTTTTTGCGAGGAGAACTGCGCTTCGATCCTTCCCCCGTTATTGAACTTGTAAAAGCTGGTTATTTTCAGCAGGTCGTGACTGATCTGCTGATAAGTTCTTTCGATATCATAAGAAAAATAAGAAGGGGTGATGGGCTTGCTTCTGGCAAAAGCGGCATACAGATCCTGCGTATTGCCTACATGCGAGCCTTCAAAAATGCCCACCTTGTTGTGGAACTGGCTGTAATAGGCTTCGGCGCCAAAATTATTTTTTTTATTCCGGTAATTGGCGGTGAGTGAAAAATCTTCTTCGGCCAGTCCCGTATTTTTCAGATAGTAATGTGCCGTTCTGAAATTGCCCGCCCGCTTCAGTGTGCCCTGCACCCTCCAGTTAAAGCCTTCCAGTTTGTTTTTCAGCTTCCCTTCCAGCATGGCCGAGCCTGCGCCCAGCCGGCCGTTGCTGCCCAGCACGATATTGGCTTCGCCTCCAAAAGGTTTTTCAGGTTCCAGTGGTTTAGGTTCAACGAGCAATACGCCCACAATGGCGTCCGATCCATAGCGCACGCTTGCAGCTCCTTTGATGATCGTGACCTTATCGGCAATGAAGGGATCGATTTCCGGCGCATGTTCTGTTCCCCATTGCTGGCCTTCCTGTCTTACTCCATTGTTCAGGATCAGCACCCGGTTGCTGTGCAGGCCATGGATAACAGGCTTCGATATGGAAGGGCCGGTTTGAATGGAATTCAGTCCGGGTATGCTTTTCAGGCTCTCGCCAAGGGTTTGTCCGCTTGTCTGGAAAAGCTGCAATCCCCTGATCTCCGATGCTGCATTGGTAGCGATATCCTGTTTTTTTTCTCCCACCACTTCCACTGCGCTCAACTGTTTTGCGCTTGCCGACAATAGAAATTGTTTTTGCAGGCTGCTGTCAATAGTGATAGTGGAAAGAAGCGAATCGAAGCCTTTGCAGGTAATGATGAACGTATATGTTCCGGGACAGAGATCGCCCGCACGGAAGAAACCGCTATTGTCTGAAATGGAATGATAGCCCGTTTCTTTGATGAAAACAACAGCTCCCGGTATCTTTTCCTGATTGCCGGCATTAACGATCGTTCCGGTTACAGATAAATTACATTGTGCAGCGGCATGCACCGATATTGCTGCGGTCAGCATGGCCAGGAATAAATGCTTCAAGAAAATAATTGAATGGTAAACGGAATCAGTTGCCGGACGGCAACCATGAATTCATGAGATCAGCAAGGAGATCAGCCAAGCGCAGGAGGGCCCCTGAGCTCAAAAAAGAAATGGGTAATGGAACGGAAATCATTCGTCCGGTCAACAAAGTACTGGTAAAAAGAGGGAGATGCCGTTATTGCGGTCTGTAAATCATGTTCTGTAAAGGGAGATTCAACAACCAGGTCATCTGCATGACAGTTGTAGCTTGTTGTTTGGAGCCTGGCAATTTTATCGGTGGAATGAGTTCTGGTATCCTTATGATTGGCTACCCAATCGTGCAGCACCTGTTTGGGGGTGATACCAAACGCAAATAATGCCAGCAGCCAGCCGGCCAGGATGCGTCTTAGTATTGGTGATCGGTGCAACACGATTTTTTTTGCTACGTGGTTGCAAATTATGATCTTTTGATAAACAAAAAAAATTTAAGTGGTTATTTGACATCAATAAAAGACACTCAAGGTTTTTGATAATCCGTCCAATTTTATATTTTTGTAACCATGTTGCAAAAAATTGACTGATTCAATACTTCGCAGACAAATTATCGCCGCTATACTTTTAATGGTATATGCGTTTATCGCCACGCCTGTACAGTTGTGGCATCACCACAATATTGTTAAGGAAAAAAAGGAGGTCGCTGATACAAAAGGCACCTTATCGCAAGGTACAGGTTCAGCCCCCGAATCGAATTGCCCTGTTTGCTCTCATAAATATTCGATCTATAACGATCATGCTCTTCTTTTAGGCATATCATCGATCGCCGGTTTTTTACCAAGGTATAAGCCTTATATCCGGGAGGCAGGCTCTTTGTCCATTCCCGCTTTTTCCAATAAGGGGCCGCCGTTGCATTGCTGCTGACTTTTCCATTCCGATTAGAAGGTATTTTATTGTTAACAGCAATTTCCGGAAACATATAATCATGAAAAAAAATTTACTGCTGTTATTCAGTCTTCTGTTCTCGTATTGCTGTAACCTGTTCGGCCAGCAATACAGCATCAGCGGAATCATACAAAACAGGCAGCACGAAGACCTGCCGCAAACCAGCATTTCACTGCGAAAGGTCTCCGATAAAAAATTCCGCTTAATAAATACGTTGAGCGATAGTTCGGCGCATTACCGGTTTGAAAAATTATCTCCCGGAAAATATTTATTGTCAGCATCGCATGTGGGTTACCGGAATGCGGTAAGCGACACGATACTTATCGATTCATCCACCGGTAATGGCCATTATCATTTTATTTTGAAGGAGGACAGCGCGACACTGCAGGGAGTAACCGTTGAAAGCAAAAAGAGGCCGATAGAGATAGATAAGGGAAAAATCGTCTTCAATGTGCAGAACGCAGCCACTATATCAGGGCTTACCGCTTTTGATCTGCTAAAAAAACTGCCCGGCATTTCGGTCGATCAGAATGAAACGATTCTACTGCGCGGCTCTTCGGGCATGAATGTGATGGTAGACGGGAAGATGACCTACCTGTCGGGCGTGCAGCTCACCTCTTTCCTGAAAAGCATAAGCGCCGAGGACATCGATAAAATAGAATTGAACATCGCCCCTTCTGCCGAATTTGATGCGGCGGGAAATGCCGGTATCATCAACATCATGCTCAAAAAAAGATTGCGGAAAGGGTATGCGGTGGACATAAGGACGGGCATCTCAAAAGGAAAATACTGGATGCCGGCCGAGAACATGGCATTCAGCAGCCGCAGCAAAAAAATAAGCCTTTATGGTTCGCTGGATTATAAAAACCCGGACGGATTCTGGAATAGTACAAGCGGCAATACCATTCATGAAAGCGGGAAGGCAATAGTATTGCAGAGAAAAGGCCAGGGCATCTACAGGATCCATTATTATACCTGGCGCGCGGGAGCGGAATGGCAGTTCCTGCCGAAGCACCGGCTCAGTTTCGATTACCTGGGTTATCTGGATTATTATAAAAGTATAAATAATCCGGTCGTAAACAATTATGATGAGAACGATCAACTGATTTCTTTTGTCCGCTCAATGAATATTATAAAAGAGCCCTATCATTACGATGCAGTTAACCTGAATTACCGGTTTGATGTAGATTCATCCGGAAAAAAAATTACTGCCGAAATGCACTATGTTTCCTATCGCAATTATTCGGATGGTGCCATGACAACGGATGAATTCGACACTTCCGGTAACCTTGCAGCAAGCAGCGTGCTCCTTTCGCACCAGCCCGGTTTCATTAAAATTAAATCCGCCAAGGCCGATGCGGATCTGCCTTTCGGGAAATTTTCCATCAAAACCGGATTGAAATATGCAGAGGTAGAGAACGATAACCAATACCGGTTCGATTCCCTGCAGGCCGGTTATTATACAGAGGTCGATGATATGTCGAATCATTTTAAGTATAAGGAAAGAATAGCCGCCGCCTATATTTCCGCTGCCAGGAAAATAGGAAAAACAAGTATGGAAGCAGGTCTGAGGCTCGAATATACCAAGGCCGACGGCTATACCCTGAAGCAGGACGTAAGCAACCGCTGGGAATATGCCAAGCTGTTTCCATCGTTATCAATAGAGCAGGACATCCATGACGATGATAAAATCAATCTTTCCGTCAGCAAGAGGATCAACCGCCCATCTTACAGCAATCTTAACCCGGTGCGCTGGTATACCGACCAGTATTTCTATTATGCCGGCAATCCTAACCTCGTTCCTGAAATAGCCTGGATATTTTCCACGGCGTATACTGTTAAACGTAAATACATTTTAACCCTTAGCTATAACCTCAGCACCGATTACATAAACC
>CAYYZJ010000599.1:0-3284 GCA_964475615.1 uncultured Flavitalea sp.
GCCTCGTTCAGGGAACCTATGTATTCCAGTTGACCGTTACTGATAACAGCGGCGCTACTTCAACGGATCAGGTGACCGTTACCGTTAGTGCTGCGCCGAATAAAGCGCCCGTTGCAAATGCAGGGATCAGCCAAACTATTGTTCTTCCCACCAACTCGGTAAATCTGGATGGCACGCTTTCATCAGATCCCGACGGGAATATTGTAACGTATAGCTGGCTCCAGGTATCCGGGCCAACTACGGCTACTATAACCAATGGCAATACGGCCAAGCCGACCGCTGGTAATTTGCAGGCAGGCCAATATACTTTCGAGCTCACCGTAACAGACAACAACGGGGCAACTGCAAAGGCGCAGGTGAAGATCATTGTCGTTGCAGCAGCCAATCTGGCTCCGGTTGCCAATGCCGGCATTAACCAAACCATTACGCTGCCCGATAATACCGTAAACCTCGATGGCACCAACTCATTCGATGCAGACGGTAGCATTGTTTCATTCAGTTGGGTGAAGATATCGGGCCCCGGATCGATTACCATCACCAATTCCACTACGGCCACTCCAATGGCAATCGGACTGGTGCAGGGACAATATGTTTTCCAGCTTACTGTTACAGACAATAAAGGAGCAACTGCTACGGATCAGGTAACGGTTACTGTAAACGCTGCTATTAGTGTGCCCGGCAATCAGTCGCCCGTTGCCAATGCAGGTAATGATACCACGTTGATACTACCGGCAAACAGTGTAACGCTGGATGGAAGCGCATCGGCAGATCCGGATGGCACCGTGAGCAGCTTTGCATGGACGCAACTGAGCGGGCCCAATACCGCCGGTATTTCAAGTTCCACATCTGCCGTAACAACGGCAGACAATCTGATCGCCGGGGAATATGTGTTCGAGCTGACCGTGACGGACAATAAAGGAAGCTCATCGACAGATACCGTTAAGGTTACAGTAATCAATAATAACCTCCGCTATCTTGAACAGGTTATCCTATATCCCAACCCGGCGCATGATGTAGTTAACCTGAGATTAACCAGCGACACTGGAGGTACAGTGCGCATAAATATTTTCGACATGAATGGAAGACTGGTAAAATCATTGCAGATGGAAAAAGGCGAGGAGAATATCGATAAACAGATCATTGTTTCAGAGTTCGCCAGAGGAGTGTATACCCTGCAAATTTTCATAGGCACGAACAAGGTGTTATCGGCCAGACTTATGAAACAATAAAAACCATCGGGCCCCGAAGCATTCCAGCTCAGGGCCCGATGGTCTTAATAATATTTATCTGAAAGGCTTAAAAAACTGGACGGTTCCCAATTGCAGCATAGGCTTATCGCTCTTTGAATCCCCATAAGTATACACTTCGTCGTAATCAGCCAGCGAGTATATTTCCTGTATCCGCCTCACTTTCTCGGCTCCATGACAATTAAGCCCTTCAATGTTGCCGGTTATTTTCTGATCGCGGATCTCCAGGCGGGTAGCGATCAAATGCAGCTGCATGCTTTTCACCCATGGCTCGATCCAGTTTTGGGGAGATGCGGAAACGATCACTATTTCCGCCCCGATATTCTTCAATCGCTTAATTTCATCAGCAGCCTTGGCGTGGATCAAACCGGGTAATTTTTCGCTTGCGAATGCATTGCATTTCTGCTGGAATGCTTCAAGCGAAGTTTTTCTGAAAAAAAATCGTAAGATCCTTTCTTTGGCCTTTTGATTGGAAATGATCTTCAGCTTATACGCTATCAGATAAGGACTGTTAAGCAAAAAGCCCAGCAGGAAGCCCAATTCACCTTTGCTATATTTGATAAATTCCAGCAAAGTATCCTTCTTAGTAATAGTGCCATCGAAATCGAAAAAGGCGATACGTTTTTTCAAAGCCTCATTTTTTTAAACAAGGGTTCAGGTATGCTTTTAATGATCAGCATGATCCAGCGCCAGAACCATTTGACATATATCGTATTCTTTTTACGGGATACTGCTTTATAAACGGCATCGGCCACCTCTTCCGGTTTTGCAGTAAGCAATTTGGGCAAGGTCAACCCTTCAGTCATTTTGGTGTATACAAAACCAGGCTGCACGCTGAGCACATGTACTTGTTCTCTGAACAGCCGGTTCCTCAATCCGCTTAAATATGCCGTAAAGCCGGCCTTTGCGCTTCCGTAAATGAAATTGCTTTGACGGCCGCGTTCGCCCGCTACTGAACTGATGCCTACAATGGTTCCATGCTTTTCTTTTTCATAATAATTGGCAACTACATTCAAAATGGATATTGCGCCGGTATAATTGGTGTGGATCGTTCGCTCTGCCTCTTTCCAGTCCTTCCGCGCTGCTTCATTATCTCCGAGATAGCCGAATACGCATACCACGATATCCGGCTTTGGGTTAAGCGCATCGAAAAATGATTCATGCGTTTGAAATTGCACTGCATCGAACTCATGACTTGTGCAGGTTACATTATACCGGATGCGAATATCCGTTTCCAGGGACTTCAATCGCGAAATATTTCTGGCAGCCAGTTGTATGTCCCAGCCTGCCGAAGCAAATTTTTTTGCAATGGCTACGGCCATGTCGGATCCCGCGCCTAGTATTAAAGCTGTTGGCATTACCTTCTTTATTTAAACAAGGTTACGTCTTTCAGGTATATGATCGAAATGAAACTGGCGATCCAAAGGAGTAAGGCGATCTTAATAAAGCGGTCTTTATAAAGGATTTTTGTAGGTGAGCCGGAATCTCCTAAAACAAAAATAATTTGCAAATATCGCATAATCCCGGCAATTACGAATAAACAGGTATAATAAAGCCGGTAAGTGCCCAGCCGGTGCCTGACCTCATCGGCCATCGTATACATAAAATATGCTACGATAATTACTGCACATACCAGGGCCAGCAGCACATTAAGAAACTCGAGATTATAACCCTTTATGGATTTGCGCATATCGGTTCCTGAACTCAGCTTCAGCAACACATCGTCCCTGCGCTTACCGATGGCCATGAACACGGCCAGCAGGAATACCATGATCACGATCCATTCCGATAACGGAGTGTGGCTGATAACAGAACCCGCCTTGACACGCAGTACAAAACCTATGGCCAGTATGAAAATATCGAGAATAGAAATGGCTTTAAGGCCCAGCGAGTAGGCAAGATTGATTACAAAATAGATGGCCAGCACAACTAAAATTTTATCCCTGATGAACCTGGCTATGGTAAAACCTGCGATAATCAACCGCGAACAGATCACCATTGCCCTGAAGGGAGAAACGGCTCCGGAGGCAAGGGGTC
>CAYYZJ010000600.1:0-1948 GCA_964475615.1 uncultured Flavitalea sp.
AAGCCAGGCAGCCAATTTGGGCAATATGCACCGGCTGGATATGATCGCTTCCCTGCCCCTGCGCATTGCTTCATTTTGGGAAATGCAGATAACGCCGGATATCAGCTATATGGCTTATCCCGTAGCGCAACTGAGCGGCGATAAAACCATATCAAAATGGTTCGGGACATTAGCGGCAGAGCAGCACTTCAAACTTCCCGCCGGCATAAAAATGGATGTTTCGTTCCATTGGAATTCTGCAGGACTGCGCGGGGTGTATTTGACAAAAGCCAGCTCATTTACAGACATCGGCGTTAAGCGATTTTTCTTAAAAAATAAACTGGATGTCCAGCTAACATGCAGCGACATTCTCAACACTACCCGTTACGAGGGATCATCGCAAAGCGATATTGCCGATTATTATTATAATGAAAAACCCGACAGCCGCAGGATAGGCATAACCTTGCATTATCATTTCGGAAGCGATCTGATGAAGGGCAATAATAAAACAACCGAAGAGCAGGACAGGTTATAATGCAAAAGCCATCCCGCCCGGGGTAGGAATTTAATATTTAAGATTTAATATTTAATATTGAATGATCCTCCACCTAAATATTAAATATTAAATCTTAAATATTACATAAACTCAGAATCCCGGATTATTCGGCAGCACATTCGGATTCACATCGGATTCCTGCTTGGGCACCGGAAACAGCAATTGCTTTTCGGCGAAAGTAGCTCCGAATACCGTAGTATGTCCCACAAACTCATCCCAGTTGCCGGTAACATCATTATGCACTTTCCTGGTGCGCAGCATATCGAACCACATTTTGTTTTCAAAACACAGTTCATAATAGCGCTGCAGCCAGACCTCGTGCTCGAAATCTTCCTGGCTCATTATTCCGATCGGCGGCTGGTTGGCCCTTGCCCTGATCTGGTTTACCATATCGATGGCCGTGCTGTTCGGGCCTCCTTCCGCCCGGTTGGACGCTTCTGCATACATCAGCATCACATCGGCCAGTCGGTAGATCGTATAGTTGAGATCGGATTTCACCGTATTCCTCACTGCAGTGGAATCGAACCATTTGTAGATATAATGGTTCCTGAACACAACAGGCTGGCCTGTGGAGATGCTCGGATAGCTGGTATAGAAAAACTGTTTTTCCTGCACCCTTTTATCGGTGGGAGGAAAGGAAGCGATGAATTCCGGCGTGGGATAAACCGATCCGTATTCATCCGCATATTTCGATATTCCGGAATAATTCGGAATGGTAAGCGGAGTAAGCGGATTGGTGGAAGGCACGCTCGCAGCATACTGTACCTGGAAAATGAACTCGCCGGAATTTTTATTAGCGGGATTGATCATGTCCGTATATTCCGGGAACAGGCTGTATCCTCCGTTCTGTATCACATCGAGCGAGCGCTTGGCCGATTCGGCATAATAGCTGTCACCTCCCTGAATGGCCGCACCGGCATAAGTGAGATACACATCGGCCAGGATCGATTTCACTGCTCCCATCGAAACCCTGCCGGTATTGTCTTTCCAGGGCAGCGTGGAGTTTTCTGCAAAAAGCAGATCGGGAATGATGATGCTGTCATAGATATCCTTGGCAGGCGTTCTCTGCAGGTTGAGCGTGGTAGGATCGGTTGCAGGCTCCGTTACCTTGGGAACGGCGCCGTACATTCTCACCAGGAAAAAATAATACAGGGCCCGCAGCGTATGCGCCTGCGCCAGCATATTGGTCCTTACCGAATCGGTAAGCCCCGGTGCAACAACGCCGGGCAGCTTTGAAATGGCCAGGTTGCATGCGCCTACTCCGAGATACATCTGCTGCCACCAGGTATCCACATAAAACGACGTATTGTTGTAGGAAAGGTTTTGAAAATTGATGAAACCGGTCTGCCCGAGATCGCTGTTGGCCTTGCCGGTCATAAATTCCATCAGGTTCCAGGTATTGCCTCCATAGGA
>CAYYZJ010000601.1:0-5518 GCA_964475615.1 uncultured Flavitalea sp.
ATGCGGGGTACGGGATGCGAGATGCGGGGCACGGGATACGGGGAAGAATATTGTTATGGCATACAATACGATCGTCTAAAATATCTCATATCTCGCATCCCGTGCCCCGCATCCCGCATCACTTCTCATGCTTCTTCTTGATTCCCATCTTCATTTCGCAGCGGTCGATGTCTTGCTTGTAGTCTTTGATCTTATCGTCGTTCTGGCTGCAGAGAATGGCTTTTTCGAAGAAAAAGATGGCTTTTTCAAAATGCTGGGCCTGCTCTTCCATCAGCGCATAACGGCCATAGACCCACGATTTTTCGATGGTGCGCACTTTGAGGCATCTTTCGAGATGCTGGCGCAGCTCGTCGAACCTTTCCATATCCATCAGCAATGCGGCGAGATGAAAATAAGGATGCGGATATAGCGGATCGCCCTTCATGGCGGTAATAAAATGATTCTCGGCTTTTATATAGTCGTCGAACTGTGTTTTGTAGAGCCAGCCCAGCGAATTATGCGCAGGAGCGCTGTCGGGCTCATCATAAAGAATGCTCTCATATTTTTTGAAAGCCTCGGCATAGTTGTTATTCTTGATGTCGGCTTCGGCTTCCAGGTACAGTTCTTCCATGTTCGTATTCATAAGCTTACTTTTTTACCAGCCCAGTATCCATGCAAAGATCAGCGGGGCTACGATGGTGGCATCGCTTTCAACAATATATTTCGGAGTATGGATATCCAGCTTTCCCCAGGTGATCTTTTCATTCGGCACCGCACCCGAATATGAACCATAGGATGTAGTGGAATCGGAGATCTGGCAGAAATAGCTCCAGAACGGAACATCATGCCATTCCAGATCCTGGTACATCATGGGCACCACGCATATCGGAAAATCGCCTGCAATGCCGCCGCCTATCTGGAAAAAACCAACTCCCTTGCCGCCTGAATTCTTACGATACCAGTCGCTCAGCCACACCATATATTCGATACCGCTTTTCATGGTAGTGGCCTTGATCTCACCCTTAACAATGTACGATGCAAAAATATTGCCCATTGTGCTGTCTTCCCATCCGCCGACAACGATCGGCAGGTTTTTCTCTGCGGCAGCGATCATCCAACTGTCTTTCGGGTCTATCTCGTAATCCTTTTCCATTACTTTGCTGAGCAGCAGCTTGTACATGAATTCATGAGGAAAATATCTTTCTCCCTTCGCGTCTGCATCCTTCCAGAGTTTTACAATATTATGCTGGATCTTCCTGAACGCTTCTTCTTCCGGAATGCAGGTGTCGGTAACTCGGTTCAGTCCCTGCTGCAACAGCTCCCATTCCTGCAGCGGCGTAAGATCGCGGTAATGCGGAACCCTTTTGTAATGCGAATGCGCCACCAGGTTCATGATGTCTTCTTCCAGGTTGGCGCCGGTGCAGGAAATGATATGCACCTTGTCCTGCCTGATCATTTCGGCCAGCGATACGCCCAGCTCTGCAGTGCTCATGGCGCCTGCCAGCGTAACCATCATCTTGCCTCCTTCGAGCAAATGGCTTTCATAGCCTTTTGCCGCATCTACCAATGCCGCTGCGTTGAAATGACGATAATGATGTTGTATGAATGCCGAAACGGGTCCTTTGTTCATGGCTCAGTCTTTATGCAATGGATTGTTTTAATCAAGATTGCAAAAATAAATCTAAAAAAGAAATTCCCGCTAGACAACGGGAATTTTTCATTCTTCCAACTATAACCTGAATCAAAAACCGATGGGCAGCAGCGCCCGGCGCATTGGCCGGCGCCTTTGCCATTAATTATTTTTTCTTTTCTTTCTGGAATACCGTCCATTCATTGAATCCGTTCGATCTGAGCACCAGCTTTTCATTGGCGCTTTCCAGTGTCGTGTAATAAGAAGTATCTCCGTTGGACGACATTTCGAATAAACCGGTTACCCAATACTTGCCGTAATTGTTTTTAAAGCTGGTGAGCAGTCCGATAGGCAACTGGTCGGAAAGGATATTCCTTGCCACTGCAATCTGTTCGCCGTTTGCATTATCATAGTAAGCATAAAAGATCTGATTGCCGAGTGTGAAAGTAACTTTCACATAATCTTTCTGCTGCTCCCAGATCACATTTTTTGCAGCAGCAAAATCTTTCTGAAATGTAGCCACTGCGATTTGGTTTACTTCTGAACCCTTTAAGTTCTTGTTAGCGAAGGCGCTGGTCAAACCCACAACCAGTATCAGGGCCATTGCTAAGATTGTCTTTTTCATGATTTGTTTTTTTATAAGTTTCGATAATTTGTTTTTCTCTTCAATGGGTGCAATCGCATTTCGATAGGTTTTGGATCGTTTGTTCGTTTTTACAAGGTCAAAGCTATAGCTGCGAGCCCTACAGCACAAGCTCGTTTAGGCAACACCAGAAATAAAGACGGTAAAAGTCGGAATCCTGCCGGTGAATGATCAGCGATGAGCCGCTATGATTTCAAATCCGTTTTCCAAAGTTGTCTTCATCATTTCAAAGGTTTGGTTTTTTATTTTGTTTGGTTATTAATTAGACGCAACCTGTTTTAAAATGTTGCAGCTATTTAAAAAAAATTTTTTTGTTTTCAATTGCGGCGCAAAATTATATCGCACTAACAAAAGCCTCAAAGCAAATCCGCATCAACTGTCCATTTCATTTGCTCAACCGCGCTTATCCTTTATTCAATTGTCGTGCAAATTTTTTTTCTGTCGTGCCAATGCAAAATTATTTCGGGGCCCGAAGCGCTGCAACTGAATAGTGATCAACGGTTCACGATGTTAATGAACATTAACGCGATTTAATACTGGCTTAATTTTCCGCTTTTATTTTACATCAAAACCGGACAGATATTGTATCGAAAGCGAACAGTTTTTGCCTGTTGTATCTTTGTAAGGTGAATTATCTTGCCCACGCATATCTTTCTTTCGGTGAACCGGATATACTTGCCGGTAATCTGATCAGTGATTTTGTTAAAGGAAAGAAAAAATTAGATTATTCTCCGGGCATTCAAAAGGGCATCAGTCTTCACCGCGCCATTGATGAGTTTACCGATGTGCATGAAGCCACACGCCAGGCCAAACAATTCTTTAAGCCTGCTTACGGTCTCTATGCCGGCGCATTCATCGATATCGTATACGATCATTTCCTGGCCAATGATGAAAAGGTATTCAGTGATGAAAGAGCGCTTGCTGTCTTCACCCAAAAAACATACCGTCAGTTGATGAATTATGAGCCGGTATTCCCGGAAAAATTCAGGCGTTTTTTTTATTATATGCAATCGGAAGACTGGCTCTTTCATTATCGTTTTACCAATGGCATCAGGAACAGTTTTGCCGGGCTGGTACGCAGGGCGGCTTACCTGGATGATCACCATGCTGCTGTAAATATTTTTGAAAAAAATTATCCCGAGCTGAAAACCTGCTATGAAAAATTTTTCCCCGATCTCAGGAACTTCGCATACGCTAATTTTTCTGCCTGATGGTAATCTATTATATCGGATATTTACGGCATGTGTGGCATAGCAGGCATCATAAAGGCGGAAAATATTTTGCAGTTGCAGGCCAGGTTGAAAAAAATGGCCGACGCACTGGCTCATCGCGGCCCTGACGGAGAAGGGTTTTGGATAAACCATAAAGGCAATGCCGGCTTCGGCCACAGAAGGCTTTCCATCATCGACCTCAGCGCCGCTGCAGCACAACCCATGCATTACCTGAACCGGTACAGCATCGTATACAATGGCGAAATCTACAATTATATTGAACTGAGGGAAAGCCTGCGGGCAAAAAGTTATTCCTTCACAACACAATCCGATACTGAAGTAATACTTGCCGCGTATGTCCATTACCGTGAGCAATGCCTGCAGCATTTCGACGGCATGTTCGCTTTTGCCATCTGGGATGAACAGGAGCAAACGCTGTTTGCGGCAAGAGACCGGTTCGGTGAAAAACCGTTTTACTATGGTTTCCGCGAAAACGAATGCTGTTTTGCTTCTGAACGAAAAGCACTGTGGGCCGCGGGATTTGAAAAGCGGGTCAACTATCCCTTGCTCCTGAATTACCTGGCTCTCGGCCATACTCAAACGCCGCTGGATGCCACCATTACTTATTTTCAGCATGTATTTTCGCTCCCGCCGGCGCATTATCTTGTTTACCATGCAGCAACTGCTGAATTTGAGCTCAGCCGTTACTGGGATGCCGATAAAGAAACGCAGGCCGTCATGAATGACCAGGCGGCTTTTGAAAAATTCAGGGAACTGTTTTTCGATTCGGTAAGCAAAAGGCTGCGCAGCGATGTGCCGCTGGGAACCAGTCTCAGCGGGGGACTGGACAGTTCATCCATAGTGGCATCAATTAAACAGTTGCAGCCCGCCGGCCGGCTTCAAACCTTCTCTGCTGTTTTTCCGGGATTTGAAAAAGATGAATCCGCTCATATCTCGCTGCTTGCTGAAAAATTCGGGCTCAACAGCCACACCATTACTCCAACTGCCGATGATCTTATAAAGAATTTTGAAAAGCTATGCTATCACCAGGAAGAACCTTTCATCTCCTCCAGCATTTATGCGCAATACAAGGTATTTGAGCTTGCTGCAAAACAGGGAGTAACAGTGCTGCTCGACGGACAGGGCGCAGATGAAACGCTGGCCGGATATCATAAATACATCCACTGGTGCCTGCAGGAATTGCTGAGAAAAAATCCGGCGTCCATGATGCGCGCAAGCCGGGAATTGCGGAAGAACGGCATCCCATTCCAATGGGGATGGAAGAACTGGCCGGCAGCCTGGTTTCCGGCGCAGGCAGCGATCCGGCTCGAAAAAAGAGAAGCAAGCCGCCTGCTGAACCACCCGGGCATTGACCGCGATTTTAAAAAGACTTGGTTCGACAGGCAATCCCTGTTCAAGCCCATGGTCATGAAGCTGAACGATATGCTTTATTTCGATACCTGCCAGTCGGGCCTCGAGGAGCTGCTTCGTTATGCCGACCGCAATTCCATGGCCCATGGAAGGGAAGTAAGGCTGCCTTTTCTAAATCATTCGCTCGTTGAATTTATTTTTTCATTGCCTTCCTCCTTCAAGATCAGGCATGGCTGGACTAAATGGCTGCTGCGAAAAAGCATGGAGGATTTGCTGCCCGCCTCCATCAGTTGGCGCAGGGACAAAACAGGCTATGAACCGCCTCAGCGATCCTGGATGGAAAACAAAACATTACAGGAATATATATACGAAGCAAAAAGCAAACTTGTAAAAGAAAAAATATTGAACCCTGCGGTACTGAACAAAAAAATTCAGCCGCAGCATGCGCTTGCGGCTGAAAATGACGATTGGAGATATATGGTTGCAGCAGGATGCCTGTAATGAGGTGAGCGGTAAAGGGCATAAGGCGTAATACCCCTCGCTCCTTACACCTTTTACCTTATACCTTTTACCTTATACCTTTTGCCTTTTACCTTATTTTCAGTTTTCCGCTGCCCTCTTATATTTTTCCACCTGTTCCAACGCCCCGTTCTGGCTTGCCTTTACAGTAGTCCAGTTGTTTTC
>CAYYZJ010000602.1:0-3806 GCA_964475615.1 uncultured Flavitalea sp.
AATAGCGGTAGGCTGGTAACCGCATTCGGACTGAGAGGCGAGCTGATCCTGCATCATCACCTGGGGAAAAAAACTTCCCTCAAGGGACTGGAAGTGCTGTTCCTGGAACTGAGAAAGAATGAGATGTTTCCTTATTTCGTCGAAAATACTGCCGTAAGAAATGAGGAAGAAATATACGTGAAGCTGGAAGGGATCAACACGAAAGAAAATGCCCGCAGGCTGGTAAAAAAAGAAGCCTGGCTGAGAGAAGAAGATTTTAATAAGTATGCTGCAAAATCTGCTCCCGCATCCCTGGTCGGCTTTCATTTGGTGAATGATGGAAACGATCTTGGCGAAATACTTGAACTGATCGAGCAGCCGCATCAGTTGCTGTGCCGCATCGAGCTGCAAAAAAAAGAAGTGCTGATCCCGCTCAATGAAGGAACGCTGAAGAAAACGGATAAGAAAAATAAAAAAGTTTTTGTGAGTCTGCCGGAAGGATTGCTGGATATCTACCTGAAATGATCATTGGGATTCCTTGAGCTGAACATAAAAATTCCGGTCAATGGTTATTGTTTTTTCTCCTGCAAAGCGCTGCTGTTGCCATTGTGCGGTTGGATGAATGAAGGCATAGTCCTGATGGTTCAGCGATATTTTTACCGGCATATTGAATCCCTGCACGCAGTTCGTCCAGCGGTAGGCAAGATAGCCTTTGCGGAAAGCATATTCCAGCACAGGCACTTTTGTTGTTCTGAGATATTGATTGAATACAGCGGTAAAATCCTGCCCGGTGGATTGATTAACGAAACCCAGGATCTGTTCTGTGCTCACGGTTTGATGATAGAATGTTTTATTCAATCCGCGCAGCATTTCCCGGAACGCAGAATCGCCCACGATCTGCCTGATGGCATGCAGCATGGCGCTGGCTTTATAATAATTATCGGAGGAACCGCTCCCTATCGGCGGCTCATCGTTGCGGATCCTTTTCCAGGTGCCGATGCAATAATCATTGCCGGCTTCTTTTCCGCAGACCCAGGTGGTATAAATGGTTTCGAGGTATTTGGTGAATCCTTCATGCACCCAGGATTCAGCGTCTTCCCTGCCTGAGGTGATGTTGTTGCCGAACCATTCGTGCCCGCTTTCATGCACGAGTATGAAATCCCATTTCAGCCCCCAGCCTGTGCCTGAAATAATATCCTTTCCATTGTATCCATTGCTGAACCCGTTGCCATAAGCAATGGCGCTCTGGTGTTCCATTCCCGGATGAGGGGCTTCCACCAGCTTGTAACTGTCTTCATAAAACGGATAAGGGCCCATCCAGTATTCAAAGCAGTTCAGCATCGTATCTACCTGTTTGAAATGTCTTTTTGCCTGTATCAGATTATAATCCAGCACCCAGTAATCGCAATCCAGCTTTCCTTTTTCTCCCTTATAATCTTCATGCCAGCTTACATACTTGCCGATATATGGAATGATATTGTAATGATTGATCGGGTTTACTACTGCCCAGGTATAGGTTGCCGTTCCGTCTTCATGATCCAGCTTTTGCAGCAGGCGGCCGTTGCTTACGGCAATGAGACTATCGGGAACGGTTATGCGCATTGTCATGCCGCTGTCGGGCTCGTCGTAGAGCATGTTTTTGCAGGGCAGCCATACAGCGGCTCCTGATCCTTCGCAGGTTACGCTCATCCATGGCCTTCTTTTTTTATCGCTGGCCCAGATCCAGCCGTTAGTCCAGGGAGGCCGTGTGGCGACCTGGGGATTTCCGCTGAAGCTGATGGTAATGGTTTCTATGCTGCCCTTCTGAATATTTTCGGGGAACTCAACAAAAAAAGCATCTCCATCCCTGTGGAATTTTAATGAGCTCTTATTCCATTTGATGGAATCGATAATCATAGGTTCCATCAGATCGATCTGCATGCGTTTTGCGGTCTGCAGGGCGCGGAAGCGGATGCTGTTGGTTCCGGAAATAAATTTTTTGTTGTAGTCAGGAGCGATGGAAATATCGTAGTGAAGCAAATCCCACCACCTGCGTTCGTCTTGGGATGAATTGGTTTGTGCAAGGCATGCATGCGCGCACAGGATCAGTGGAATGAAACAGATATGCCTGATGCTGCGCATGCTTACACGACTACGTTGATCATTTTATTTTTAACATAGATCACTTTCTTGGGTGGTTTCCCTTCCAGCCATTTTTTAACGGTATCATTGCTCAGCACGATCTCTTCCACCTGTTGCTGCGTGGCGTCGAGGGCAATGCTCAGCTCGGCCCTTGTTTTGCCGTTGATGGCAACGGGATAGTTTTTCGATGATTCGACCAGGTATTTTTGTTCTACCTGCGGATAGTCGGCATCGAGGATGCTGCTGTCATTTCCCAACTGATGCCAGAGCTCTTCCGAAATATGCGGGGCATAAGGCGTGAGGATGACGAGCAGTTTTTCCAGCACTTCTTTTTTATGGCATTTCAGGTCGTGCAGCTCGTTCACGGCGATCATGAAGGCGCTGACGGCGGTATTGAAAGAAAAGCGTTCGGTATCTTCTTCTATTTTCTTAATGGTTTTATGCAGCACTTTCAGTTCGGCCTGGCTTGCTTTTTCATCATTCCATATCTTTCCTTTTTGTTCATCGTAGAACAGGCGCCATAATTTTTTCAGGAAGCGGTGAACGCCTTCGATGCCTTTGGTATCCCAGGGCTTGCTTTGTTCAACGGGGCCGAGGAACATTTCGTACATGCGGAAGGTGTCGGCGCCGAATTTTTCGACGAGGTCGTCGGGGTTCACGGAATTGAGCTTGGATTTGGACATCTTTTCGATTTCGGAACCGCAGATGTATTTGCCGTCTTCCAGAATGAATTCAGCATTAGCGTATTCGACACTCCATTTTTTAAAGGCCTCAATATTCAATTCAACTCCATCAACAATATTTACATCAACATGGATTGGAGATATTACTACGGAAGAATAATCTGAATCTTTATCGGTAAGAAAGTATCCTGGAATATTTTTATGCACTAATTCAACAAGTTCCTTGCTTGTGATAGCTCCCTCTTTGAATTTCTGAAAATAGCCATATGAGACGAAAACGGGAAAATCACATGTTATTACTATACATTTAGTCAGCGAAGGAATAGTCAAGGAATTGATCCTATACACAAACCTGCTGCTCCCCTGTATCATCCCCTGATTCACCAGTTTCTTATACGGCTCATCATGCCCGATATACCTTGCATCAAACAAAAACTTCGTCCACATCCGGCTATACAGCAAATGCCCCACTGCATGTTCGGTTCCGCCGATATACAGATCCACCTGGCCCCAGTAATCGCTGGCAGCACGGCTGCAGAATTCCGTATCGTTATGCGGATCCATATAGCGGAGAAAATACCAGGAAGAACCCGCATATCCCGGCATGGTATTCGTTTCAAGATGGCGGGAAGTCCAGCTTTCGATATTGGCCAAAGGGCCTTCTCCCTCAGGGCCGGGCTTATAGCTTTCCACATGCGGCAGCTCCAGCGGCAATTCCTTTTCATCCAGCGGACAGGCGATGCCATTCTTCCATACAATCGGGAATGGCTCGCCCCAGTAACGTTGACGGCTAAACGCAGCATCCCGCATTTTATAGTTCACCTTGCGCTTGCCGATGCCCATCTCCTCAATTTTATTGATCACCACATCGATGGCGTCGCGCATGGGCATGCCGTTGAGGAAGCCGCTGTTCTCCAGTATGGCATCCTTGGTGGGATTGGCCTCTTCGCCATTATAATGCCCGCCGATAATATTGGTGATGGGAATGCTGAAATGCCGGGCAAACTTATGATCGCGCTCATC
>CAYYZJ010000603.1:0-7646 GCA_964475615.1 uncultured Flavitalea sp.
TTTACTTATCTTAGCGCAAATTAACACCTATGCCTCGTTTATTGTTTGGCGTTTGTTTTCTTTTATTTTCTCTTTATTCAAGAGCCCAGGAAGAAGATTCGCTGATGATCCGCAAAATTGCCGATGAAATTTTACTCAACAGCAAAGCTTACGACAACCTGCATACGCTGACCAAGACCATCGGACAAAGACTGAACGGTTCGCCTCAAACCTACAAAGCCGAACAGTGGGGCCAGAAGGCATTGCAGGAAGCAGGAGCAGATAAAGTATACCTGCAGGAATGCCGCATTCCGCACTGGGTGCGCGGGGCAAAGGAAGAGGCCAGGCTGATGGCGGGCGGAACAACCACTTCACTCAATGTGCTGGCGCTGGGCAATTCAACCGGAACAGGTTCCAAAGGCATTACTGCTCCCGTGGTGCTGATCAATTCTTTCGATGAGCTGGAAGAAAGAAAAAATGAGATCAGGGGAAAGATCGTTTTCTATAACTATAAGTTCAATCCTAAATTAATCCGCACGTTCATGGCTTATGGAGATGCCGTGCGTTACCGTGCACTCGGCGCCAGCCGTGCTGCAAAATATGGTGCAGTGGCCGTGCTGGTGAGATCGATGACGGAATCGACCGACAATAACCCGCACACAGGGGCCATGCGTTATATCGATTCTTTTCCAAAAATACCTGCTCTTGCCGTTGGATTATGGGATGCAGATAAACTGGCTTCAACCATAAAGCAAAATAAAAATGCCACTGTTTTCATCAGGAACTACTCGCATACCCTTCCCGATACGGTAGGATACAATGTGATCGGCGAGATCAGGGGTTCAACCTATCCCGATCAGTTCATTACCGTGGGCGGCCATCTCGATTCCTGGGATCCTGCAGAAGGAGCGCACGACGACGGCGCTGGCTGCGTGCATTCCATAGAAGTGCTGCGCGCGCTCAAGGCCATCGGCTATAAGCCGCAGCACACCATACGCGTGGTTTTATTTTCCGATGAAGAGAATACCGGAGGCGGTTCAACGAAATATGCAGCAGCGGCAAAAGCAGCGAATGAACAGCATGTATTTGGATTGGAGAGCGATGCCGGCGGATTTACCCCCCGCGGGTTCAGCGTGATCATGCCGGAGGAAAAGGTCAATAAGCTGCGCAGTTGGCTGCCCCTGCTGCAGGAATACGGAGTGTATGAGATCTTCACCGGCGGAGCGGGCGCCGATGTAGAGCCCCTGAATGAATCCATGAAAACACCTGTAGGGGAGCTGATACCCGATTCACAACGGTATTTCGACTATCACCATGCGGCCAACGACGTTTTTGAGAATGTGAACAAAAGAGAGCTGGAGCTCGGCGCCATCAATATGGCGGCATTGATTTATCTTATCGATAAATATGGGTTGTAAATTTTATCATCAACCATAAAACCGCAGTCATGAAAAAATTTTTTCGCATATTCCTGCTCCTTGTTATCCTGGGCCTGGCGGCTTTTATCTATTTCCGTTATTACTGGGTATTGGGCGAAGGCGTAAAGGCCGGGCAGTTGAATTACCTGGTGAAAAAAGGATATGTCTTCAAGACTTATGAAGGCAACCTGATACAGTCCGGGTTCAAGGGCAGCACGGCGGGAACCATCCAGTCGTATGAATTCCGGTTTTCGGTAGTGAATGAAGCGATAGCCAATAAGCTGATGACCAACAGCGGAAAGGACTTCGAGCTGCATTATAAGGAATACAGCGGTGCGCTTCCCTGGCGGGGAGTAACGGTATTTATTGTGGATAGCATTCTTTCGATGAGAGATACCAGGCCGGGCGGTGGGCCGTTTTAATAAATACCTGAATATCGAGTGTGAATAATAATTGAACATTGAGTGTTGAATGTTTTAAAATTAAACATTCAACACTCAATATTCAACACTCAAGTATAATCTGATTTTAGGCTTGCATCAAAAAAATAGCGGGCCTTTTATTGAGATCTGTTGCAGGCTGCTTGTTCCATTCCGCGATGCTTTGCGTTCTTATGCTTTCATCTTTTCCCGTAATATTCACGGCAATGCATAGCCGCGTATCGGAACGGCAGGTCTTCAGGATCGCATCCAGCAACTGGTTATTGCGGTAAGGCGTTTCGATAAACAGTTGAGTACAGTTCTTTTTTCGTGATTCCGCTTCCAGCTCGCGGATCGTTTTTATGCGCTGCTGATGATCGACAGGCAAATAACCCCAGAACTGGAAATGCTGGCCGTTCATGCCGCTGGCCATCAGGGCCAGCAGGATGGAGCTTGGGCCTACTAATGGTTTTATGATAACGCCCGCTTCCTGCGCTGCCTGCACCATTAGCTGCCCTGGATCGGCTATTCCGGGGCATCCTGCTTCGCTGATGATGCCGATGATCTTCCCTTCATGTAATTTCTGCCTGAATGCGGCAAGCTCTTTCTCTTCCGCCTTGTGAATGGCGAACCATTCGCAGGCATCGATATTCATTTCTTTCCAGAGCTTTTTCAGATAGCGGCGTGCGCTGCGTTCATTCTCCACAAAAAATACCCGGCAATTTTTGACCGCTTCCAGTATATAGGCCGGCAATGTTTCCATGGCTTCTTCATCCAGGAAAGTGGGGATAAGGTATACTTGGGGAGAAAACATGATCATTCCAGGTTCTGATGATATAAACTGATGGTGGCGGCAACAACAGCATAAGATGGCGCAAGCACCCAGCCCAGGAAAGGAATAAGATGCATGAGATAAAATACCAGTCCGTTGCCGATGGCCAGCCCCCTGCGCTTGGCAATAAATGCAACGCTTTCGGCAGGGGAAAGTTTATGCCGCTCGCAACTGTAGTCGAGCATGGAAAACCCATAATAATAACATTCCACAAAAGCCGAAATAACGGGGGTTATCCAGCCTGCTACCGGAAAGAAGGAAAGGATCAGGATGGATACGGTATATACGGTTTGCCAGAGGCAGTTGCGCAAGGCCAACCTGATGCTGCGCACCATATCTTTCAGCATTTGCGGAAAGCTGAACGCAAATTCTTTTCCCGCTATGATGGATTCGGTTTTTTCGCTCAGGTAAGCAAAAAGCGGGGAGCCGATCACGAGAAATAAATATTTGAACTTGGAAAAATAAAAAAACATCAGGATCAGCCTTACCATAATGCCGCCCATCACGAATAGAAAGCTCAGCGCCGCACTATGCTGCCGGTGCAGCCATTTTTCGATGCCGATATGCTGGCTGAGCCAGGTTACCGCACCATTGGAAGATTTCCAGAAAAAATACATGCCCACGCAAAACAGGATCATATACAAGATGCCCGGAATAAGGATCCATTTCCATAGCCGGTGCCTGCTGATAAACTGATGTGCTTTAAGATAAGATTGTATGGCAATGACAATTTCTTTAAGCAAGTGAAAAAAAATTTTAATGTGCGAATAGCTATATGCTAATGTGCGAATGGCTGATGTGCGGATGTGCGAATTCTTAGCTGGAATCCTCAAATTATTTGTGCAATTTGCTTTTAAGAATTCGCACATTAGCCATTCGCACATCCGCACATTAGTTATCAAACCTACATGAAAAAAGCTGAAACAGAAATAAAAAAACTCGATCGCTCTTTTTATAACCGTCCCGATGTGGTCAAAATAGCCAGGGAACTGCTGGGCAAGATACTCGTTACCCGTTTCGATGGCATTGAAACCTCAGGCAGGATCGTGGAAACGGAAGCTTATGCCGGCGAAACAGACCGGGCATCGCATGCTTATGGCGGCAGGAGAACGGCGCGCACGGAAGTGATGTACAATGAAGCCGGCACCACCTATATTTACCTTTGCTACGGCATTCATCATTTGTTCAATGTGGTGACGGGAAAAAAAGATGTTCCGCATGCCATCCTCATTCGCGCCCTTGAACCGCTCAGCGGCATCGACACCATGCTGGAGAGAACCGGAAAGAAAAAACCAGATCATACACTGACCAGGGGGCCCGGTAATGTGTCGAAGGCATTGGGACTATTCACCCGTCACAAGGGCCTTTCTTTATTGGGCGATGAAGTGTATATCGCCGACGACGGCTTCAAGATCAGTAAAAAAGATATCGGAATCAGCACCCGGATCGGCGTCGATTATGCAGGCCCCGATGCAGAGCTGCCTTACCGGTTCTTCATAAAAGGAAATAAATACGTTAGTGGACGCTGAACGCATAACGCTGAACGCGGAACGCTGTGTTATTATATTTGCGTTGAGCGTTCAGCGTTATGCGTTCAGCGTAAATCAGAATTTAGGACAAGGAATTCCTTTCCGTCCATCAGAAGGCTTTTTGATATAGATAAGTGAGATCTCTACGCCGCCCTGGCTCTGTGATGCCGATTTGAGAGAAGAAACATTCACATCATAAGAAAATCCCAGCGTAAAAGGCCCGAAATCGAGACCAACATAAGGAATGATAGCATCGGTAACATTGCTGAAACGAACCCAGCTTCCTGCATAGAAATTAATGGGATTGGTTTCGTTATTGTTCACATTGATCGACCAGGCGCCTCCAAGTACAATATTGGTGGCATTGGCCTGCCTGCTGAACAGTCCGCTGAAATGAATATAGTTCAGTGAGCTGGAAGCCGACAAAGGAAAAGAGCCGCCGCCATGCAAAGTAAAGCGCGGATGCAGGGTATAGCTCGCATTGCCGGTAAAGGATTCTTTTGGCCGGGTAAGATGATAAGCAGAAGCTCCGAAATAAAAATTATTGGCGCCGGTGGTAGTGCCGTTATAGAGCAATCCGACATTCATATCAAAATAATTGATATAGACCTGACGGTAATTGATCGGTTCGCTGCTGGGGATCGTCCATCCACCCTGCTGATCCAGCTCATCCTCGAAATTCAGCTTGGTTCCATCCAGCCTTTTATTGGAATAGGTTCCCTGGAAGCCCAGCCCGAGTGAATGATATCCGTCTTCATCCAGGCTCAGGTGATAGGCAGTGGAAAGAGAAATATAATTGCTCGACAGAATGCCGTTGGCTGTTTTATCGGTCATCGCCATCAGTCCCACTCCCCAGGTATCCGTTTCCGGCAGCTTATTCCTCAATATGGGAGCATCGATTGATATGGTAGAAGTGATGAATGCATTGTTGATGGAAGGCCATTGGTTACGGTAATTGCCGGCCACCCTGACCACTCCGTTGAATTTGCCGGTCAGTGCAGGGTTCAGGGTAAGCGGAGATGCAAAGAATTGGGAAAATGCAGGATCCTGCGCCTGTACGGCTGTTTTCAGCAAGGCAATAAAGCAGAAAATGCAGATGATCTTTTTCATAAACAGTATGGTTCTCGTTTATCAACAATGAAACTGCAGTAACCAGCCATGCCTAAGGTTAACGGATAAATCACAGGTCGATTGTTGCAAGGAGAAAAATTAATGAGGATTCAATAAGATTAATTGCCTCATCCCCAGGATGAAAATACTAAAAAAAGATGAAAACCACCGATAAACTTTACATCTGCACTTTTACCCCGAATGAAAGATCGCCTGCATCGCCGAGGCCAGGCACGATATATCCTTTGGCAGTAAGCTCGTCATCGATGGCGCCGCACCAGATCTTGCAGTTGGGCTCATTCCGTTTAACGTATTCGATGCCTACCGTGCAGGCTATGGCCGTTACAATATGCATCTCGCTGGGATGGCCTTCTTCCCGGAGGAATTGTATGGTCTTAACGAGTGAAGACCCGGTGGCCAGCATGGGATCGCAGATGATCACCACGCGGTTTTCCAGCTCGGGACAGGATACATAATCGAGACTGATCTCAAAAGAACCGTCGCGGGCATGCTTGCGGTAAGCGGAGATGAAAGCATTATCGGCCTTATCGAAATAATTCAGCAGGCCCTGGTGCAGGGGCAGCCCGGCGCGCAGAATAGTGGCCAGCACCGGTTGATCTTTCAGCACCTTGCAGACCACGCTTCCCAGCGGCGTCTGAATTTCTTTTTCCACATAGGCAAGCTCCCTGCTGATCTCAAATGCAGCAACTTCCCCGATGCGCTCAAGGTTTCGCCGGAACCGCATGCGATCCTGCTGAACCTGCTCATCGCGCAGCTCACTCATCCAGTCGCTCAGTAAGGAATATTGCTGGCTTAAATTGATGACCATATATCAAAATTAAAAATCCGAAATTCGAGAATAAGCCAGGACAAAACTAAAGGCTAAAATTTATAATCTAAAATTCTTTTCATGCTGTACAAGGTCATTGGACTGATGAGCGGAAGTTCTCTCGATGGACTGGATATCGTATTTGCACACCTGAATGAAACCTCCGGTAAATGGACTTATGAAATCCATTGCGCAAACTGTTATGCTTATCCCGGAGAATGGAAACATCGCCTGCAGCATGCTACCGAACTGCCTGCATTGGAATACCAGTTGCTGCATGTTGAGTATGGACATTTCATAGCGCAACAGGTGAACCGCTTTATTGAAGAAAATAACCTGCACTTCCAGGTGCAACTGATCGCTTCGCACGGGCATACTGCCTTTCATGTTCCTGCCAGAAAGATGACTGCGCAACTGGGCGACGGTGCAGCCATTGCAGCAGGAACAGGCATCAACGTCATCAGCGATCTGAGGGCTATGGATCTGGCGCTGGGTGGACAGGGAGCGCCCATTGTTCCGATCGGAGAAAAACTGTTATTGGGCGAATACGATTTTTTCCTCAACCTCGGCGGCATTGCCAATATCTCATTGCATGCCAATGGGGATTTCATTGCATTCGATATATGTCCCGCCAACCGCGTGCTGAACATACTGGTACAGGAAACGGGAAAAGAATTTGATGAGAACGGAGCGCTTGCCGCTTCAGGATCGGTCGATACCGCATTGCTCGAAAAGCTCAACAGCTTCCCTTATTACGGCGAGCCCTACCCGAAATCGCTGGCCAATGATTTTGGAGTGAAGGAAGTATATCCGGTGATACGGGATGCGGGGAGCGGGATGCGGGATGCATTGAGAACATATACAGAACATATTTGCGTGCAAACGAGGAATGCCGTTGAGCGGCTTATTTCAGACTTCCGGCTTCCGGCCGCTGACTTCAGGCTTCTCGCTACCGGAGGCGGTGTGCACAATACTTTTTTAGTATCAAGACTAAAAGCCCTGCTGGCTCCTTTGCATGTTGAGCTAATAGTGCCCGGCGATCAGCTTTCCGATTACAAGGAAGCATTGATCATGGCCCTGATCGGCGCATTGCGATGGAGGGATGAGGTGAATGTCTTATCGTCCGTTACCGGCGCCAGCCGCGACAGTGTGGGCGGCGCGGTATGGATCGGGCATACCTATTAATGCTTAACGCGTAACGCCGAACGCTGAACGCGCATACAGAGGCTACATGCGTTCAGCGTTATGCGTTCGGCGTTCAGCGTGTCAGATTCCCAGCACAGATTTTAATTTTATATAACCTGTTTTGCTTACAGGCACCTGCGCTCCCGATTTCAGGATGGCGATATGATTGTCCTTTTCATAAGGATCGATGCGGGTGATCTGCTGGATATTCAATATATAGGAGCGATGCGTGCGCACGAACTGATCTTTATTCAGCACCGTTTCGAAATGTCCCATCGTTTTGTTCTTCAGGAATGAACCGTCTTTCGTGTGAATTTTCACATAGTCGTCGGCTGCTTCCAGGTA
>CAYYZJ010000604.1:0-2080 GCA_964475615.1 uncultured Flavitalea sp.
ACAAATAGCTTCGGTGATATTCCCTTGATTGTGTCAACAAATGCATTGGTGAATCAATCTGCCCCCCGCGTCTCATCGGAAAAGGTGTATTCTCAAATCCTGACTGATTTGTACGATGCCCAGAACTTGATGGCACGTGAATATCCTACATCAGGTCATGTACGTGCGAATAAATGGGCCGCCGTTGCTTTACTAGCTAGAGTCTATTTGTATCAGCAAAACTGGAAAGGGGCAGATTCGGCGGCATCTGCGATTATTTCATCTGGCGACTACAGCCTTTCAACCGATTTGAAAGGGGTTTTTTTAGTCAACAGTCCAGAGGCGATATTACAATTTACTCCGCTTTTAAGCCGTTTCAACACTTCTGAAGGGAATTCTTTCATACCCCAAAGAGCTGGCAGGGCACCTGCATACAATATGACGAACTTCCTGGTTAATGCGTTTGAGCCTGGCGATCAGCGCATGGATGCATGGACAAAGAAAGATACGATCAGCCATATCCCTTACATCTATCCATATAAATATAAGGTTGGATATGGAGCTTCAGCAATCAGCGAGGATAATATGATCCTCCGGTTTGCTGAACAATATCTTATCCGTGCTGAAGCACGAGCGCATGAGAATGATATAGAAAATGGAAAGAGTGATTTGAATATGATCAGGAGTAGAGCTGGTTTGCCTGATACCGATGCCAGCGACCAAACATCTCTATTAGACGCTATCATGCATGAACGACAGATAGAATTCTTTGCAGAATTTGGCCACAGATGGTATGACCTCAAGCGGACAGGACTTATCAATAGTATTTTAGGAGTGGAAAAACAGGGATGGAAGCCTAGTGCTGCGCTATATCCTGTCCCATTCTCCGAGATCCAATTGAACCCTTTTCTTACTCAAAATTACGGCTATCAATAAACTGTTACTATTTATGAGCAAAAGGGTATGTATCATCATTAAAGATTAAATATAAATTATTTGATAATAGAAAGATGCTATTACTTAAGTAGTGCCTTTCTAATGGAGCCATTACAACCGCTTCAACAATATAAAAGAATATGAAGGTTTGGTTACTCGTAATAATTACTCTCATAACTATCAGGATAGAGGCACAGGAGAAACACGACAATAAGGCGGATTCCACTAACATCCCAAGGAGAACAAAGTCATTTAGTGAATTAATCCCCACTGGAACACCAACTCTTAAGGGGTTATTTACTGTTTACCGCACATCTGAAAAGGAATACTTTGATATCCCCGACACTTTATTGGACAGGGACTTGCTGGTGGTCACCCGCATATCAAAGGGAAACGAGATCGTAAAAGCCTCTCCTGGCGATGCCGTAAGCACCACTGTAGTACGATTTGAGAGAATTAATGACACTAAGATAGTTCTAAAAAAGATCCTGTATGTAAATTATACGGGTGACTCCAGCAGCCCAATGTTCAATGCTGTTATTCGGTCGAGTTTAGCACCTATCATTGCCACTTTTCCTGTGGAAGCGCTAAACGAACAAAAAAAGGGGGTCCTTATAAATATGACCTCCTATTTGACTGGAGATAACGAGTTGTTTTCCTTGCCGGGTGATCAAAAAGGACGATTAAATCTTGTTGATGCTGAAGCTGATAAAAACTACGTTTGTAGCATTTTTACCTTTCCCGAGAATGTTGAAATTAAGTTTGTCAAAACTTTTACGCTTGTAAGAAAAGCTCGAAACGGAGACAGCAAGACAAATATGAGCTTTGAGTTCAATACGTCAATAGTAATGTTGCCCCACAATCCTATGGCCCAACGGCAGGAAGATGAAAGGGTCGGATATTTTACCTTGGCAGAAAGAGACTTTGATGAGAATCCACAAGGTGTTAAAGTCCGAAATTTTATTAAACGATGGCGGTTGGAACCACGTCCGGAAGATATTGCTAAGTATGAAAGCGGACAATTGGTGGAACCAGTAAAACCCATTGTATTTTATATTGATCCTGATACCCCCCCAACATGGGTACCCTACTTAATGCAAGGTGTAGACGATTGGAATATCGCTTTTGAGCAGGCTGGTTTTAAAAATGCCATTATAGCTAAAAA
>CAYYZJ010000605.1:0-5543 GCA_964475615.1 uncultured Flavitalea sp.
GACACCGCGGGCCGCCTGCACAATAAGACCTTTTTAATGGAAGAGCTGGGCAAGATTAAAAGGGTGATTAAGAAAGTTTTACCCGACGCACCTCATGAAGTATTGCTGGTATTGGACGGATCCACCGGACAGAATGCCCTGGAACAGGCCAGGCAGTTTATCGCTGTTACCGATGTAACCGCACTGGCCATCACCAAGCTCGACGGCACGGCAAAAGGCGGCGTGGTGCTGGCCATCGCCAATCAATTCAAGATTCCGGTAAAATTCATCGGAGTGGGAGAGAAGATGGAAGACCTGCTCGTTTTCGACAAGCATGAATTTGTAGACAGCCTGTTCAGTCTGCAGAAATAACCGCTTCCTCCTGGTATAGCTTACGGCAACTCAGGTACAACCATAATAATCCCGCTGTGGCAGCGATCAAAGAAGCGATCAGCACTGCAATTTTCGATTCTTCAACCAGGCTTATTTCTCCAAAAGCCAGGTTGCTGATGAAAATAGACATGGTAAAACCGATGCCGGCCAGTATTCCCGCCCCAAACAATATTTTCCAGTTAATGCCTTCCGGCAGCCTGCACCATTTGCAGGCAACGGCTATCCGGCATAATGAAAAAATACCGATCGGTTTGCCGAATACAAGGCCTGCCATAATACCCAGGCTATTACTTGAGCGCAGATGGTCGTACCAGTCCACAGCAAGCCGGATGCCCGTATTGCCCAAAGCAAAAAACGGAACGATTAAATAATTAACCACATTATGTAATACATGCTGCAGCTTATGCGACGGGTTGATGGCATCATCTTTTACAAAAGGGATCGCAAAAGCCAGCAATACTCCGCTGATGGTGGCATGCACGCCCGACTTCAACATAAAATACCACATGAACGCGCCGGGGATCAGATAAATCCATAATGAATACAGCTTCATCCGGTTCAGCACGATCAGCAAAGCAAATATGCCCAGGGCTATTCCAAGGTTCATTGCAGAAAAACTCTTGGTATAAAAAATGGCAATGATGATGACCGCTCCGAGATCGTCGATGATGGCCAGTGCTGTTAAAAATATTTTAAGCGATGGAGGCACCTTATTGCCCAACAATGAAAGCACGCCGAGCGAAAATGCAATATCCGTTGCCATGGGAATGCCTATCCCTGCCTGTGTTTCCGCTCCCCGGTTGAACAGGTGATGGATCAGGGCCGGAACGGCCATGCCTCCGATGGCTGCTATTACCGGGAGCAGGGCATTTTTAAAATCCGACAATTCCCCCACATACAGCTCGCGCTCGATCTCCAGTCCCACCATTAAAAAAAATACGGTCATCAATCCGTCATTGATCCATTCTTCCACCGAATAATGCAGGTTCACCCTGCCGAAAGAAAGATCGAGGGTGGAATGCCAGAAATGGATATATCCTTCACCTCCTCCGCTGTTCGCGATCAGCAGGGAAATGATGGTGCAGAGAATAAGGATCAGTCCGCCTGCCTTCCCGCTTTTGAAAAAATGCGTGAACAGTTTGCTGAGCATTAATTTGAAAATTTGGGAATTTGAAAATTTGAAAATGATCCCGCTTCAAGTTACTCCCAATAATCTTCATTTTCAAATTACCACATTTTCAAATTTTCAAATTAACTTGCCGCTTCATGAAAAACGGAACGCTCAAACGGGATAAGGTCAATATCATCACGCTGGGCTGCAGCAAGAATATGGTGGACAGTGAAGTATTGAGCGGGCAGCTCCGCGCCAATGATATCGCAGTGGTTCATGAAAACAAAAGCAGGGATCACAATATCGTGGTGGTGAACACCTGCGGGTTTATCGACAAGGCCAAGGAAGAATCCATCAACACCATCATCGAACAGGTGGAGCTCAAGAAAAAAGGAAAGCTCGACAAGGTTTATGTGACCGGATGCCTGAGCCATCGCTACCGCGAAGACCTCGAAAAAGAAATTCCCGAAGTGGACGCCTGGTTCGGCACCATGGAGCTTCCCCTGATGTTAAAACAGTTTGAAGCCGATTATAAAGCAGAGCTGCTCGGCGAAAGGCTGCTGGCCACACCTAAACACTATGCCTACCTGAAAATTTCGGAAGGCTGCAACCGCACCTGCTCTTTCTGCGCCATTCCCCTCATGCGCGGACAGCATGTCAGCAAACCCATCGAAGCGCTCGTGAAGGAGGCTGAGCGTCTGGTGAAGATAGGTGTGAAAGAGATCATGCTCATTGCGCAGGAGCTTACCTATTACGGACTGGATATCTATAAAAAAAGAATGCTTGCTGAATTATTGCATCGCCTGGCTGATGTAAGGGGACTGGAATGGATCAGACTGCATTACGCCTATCCTTCCAAATTTCCGCTGGAGATACTGGACGTGATGCGCGAGCGCGAAAATATCTGCAACTATCTCGATATGCCCCTGCAGCATGCCAGCGACCGCATGCTGAAAGCCATGCGCCGGCAGATCAGCAAACCGGAGATGAACGAGCTCATTCATGCCATCCGCGACAAAGTGCCGGGTATTTGCCTGCGCACCACGTTGATAGCCGGCTTCCCCGGCGAAACGGAGGACGATGTGGAAGAACTGAAATCATTCCTGCAGGAACACCGCTTCGACAGAGTAGGCATTTTCACTTATTCGCATGAAGAAGGCACAACGGCTTACGAACTCGAGGATGATGTGCCTGCTGAAGAAAAACAGCAAAGGGCGGAAGCGCTGATGGAAGTGCAGCAGGAAATTTCGCTGGAAAAGAACCAGGAAAAACTCGGCAAGGTATACAAGACCATCGTGGATAAAAAAGAAGCAGGCCGCTACCTGGGCCGCACCGAATTCGATTCGGTGGAAGTGGACAATGAAGTGATCATCCATTCCGATAAAAAACTGCCCATCGGGGAATTCGTACAGGTGAGGATCGACAAAGCCTACGATTACGACCTTGAAGGAAGGGTGCTGGAATGATTTTGCAGGGCATTAAATTTGCTTTTTCTTTTTAAACCGATCGATCATGTTCAGGGATGCCAATACAGACGAAATTAATGAAGCGATGCAGCAAGCCTGGCAGGCTTTTCATGAATACCGGAAGCTGCCCCTTCGATCGCGCGCCGGTTTCATGCGCGCCGTTGCTGCAGAAATAGAATCAGCAGGAGATGAATTGATCCGCACGGCCATGTCAGAGACCAATCTCCCCGAAGCGCGGTTGCGCAGCGAATGGACGAGAACCATGTTTCAGTTGACCAGTTATGGAGAGGCTGCCGAACGCGGCGACTGGCTCGATGCCAGGATAGATACCGCCATCCCCGACAGAACCCCCCCCAAACCCGACCTGCGCAAGATGCTGGTTCCGATTGGCCCTGTTGTTGTTTTCGGAGCAAGCAATTTCCCTTTTGCCTATTCAACGGCAGGAGGCGATTCGGCCTGCGCCTGGGCAGCGGGCTGTCCGGTTATCGTAAAAGCGCATCCTGCACATGCACAAACTTCCGAGCTGGTGGCTGCCGCCATTCTCAGAGCGGCCGGCAAATGCAGGATGCCCAAAGGCATCTTCGCTCATGTTCACGGCGCTTCTTTTGAAGTGGGCAAAGCGCTGGTCACCCATCCATATACAAAAGCCGTTGGCTTTACCGGCTCTTTTGTGGGAGGCAAGCAATTGTTCGACTGGGCAAACCAGCGCAAGGAACCCATTCCTGTTTTTGCGGAGATGAGCAGCATCAATCCCGTGTTCCTGCTGCCGCAGAAATTAAAAGAATCTGCAAAGGAGATAGCCACGCTTTATTCCGGCTCCATCACACTGAGCGTCGGACAGTTCTGCACCAATCCCGGATTGGTGATCGGCATCGAAGGAAGCGATCTCGATCAATTCATTGAAGAACTGGGCAAGCAAATAACGCGTGTTGCTCCGGCTAAAATGCTTCATCCAGGCATTGCCAAAAATTATGCTGAGAACAGGGCAAAGGCGCTTGCCCAAAAAGAAATAACTACAGTTGCGGTTTCTGCTTTCGATCCTGCCGAGCATCCTGCCATTGAGCTGGAAGGAACGCCAACGCTGGCGTCTGCTTCTGCAACAGCTTTTTTCAATAATCCGGTATTGCACCGGGAAGTGTTCGGCCCCTATTCCCTGATCATCCGCTGCAAGGACATTAGTGAAATGCTGGGCGTGGCCAGGCATCTCGAAGGCCAGCTTACTTCCACATTGATGGCCACACCGCAGGATATCCGCGATCATGAAGAGCTGGTGGAAGCAGTAAAAAATATCTGCGGCCGCTTTATTCTCAATGGCGTTCCTACCGGGGTTGAGGTTTGTTTGGCCATGCAACATGGAGGCCCGTTCCCGGCAACTACCGACAGCCGCTTTACTGCCGTGGGAGCCGATGGCATCAGGCGTTTTGCCCGGCCCCTCAGCTTTCAGAACTGGAGCAATGAGTTGCTGCCCGATGAACTGAAGAATGAAAACCCGCTGAAGATTTGGCGTACGGTGAACAATGAGCTGAGCAGAGATCCCATATCATAAAACAGCGCCGCCTGGCGTCAAAAGATACAAAGATTGAACATTGAACACTCATTATTGTTAACCAGACAAACTCATCGTTATGAAAAAACGGTACTTTTTATTTTGGTGCCTTCTTTTTGTCATGCTGTTGAATAACCGGGCCCATGCCCAGGAACACCGGCTGGTGAAACAGTGGCAAACCGATTCGGTATTGAAGACGCCCGAATCAGTACTGTTCGACGGAACAAATCATATCCTGTACTTTTCCAATATCGACGGCGATCCCGGTAAAAAAGACGGCAAGGGTTCCATAGGCAAGCTGGGAACCGATGGCAAGATCATCAGCATTGAATGGGTAAAAGGATTGAATGCGCCCAAGGGGCTTGGCAGGCACGGGAATACGCTGTATGTGGCAGATATGGATGAAGTAGTGGTGATCGATATCGGCAAGGCGGCGATCGTAAACCATATCCCGGTTTCAGGCGCTCAATTCCTGAATGATATTACCGTTGATGCCAATGGGGTTATTTATGTTTCCGATACCAAAACGGGTAATGTGCATCGCATCGAGAACGGTAAGGTGAGCACCTGGCTCACCGGCATAAATGGGGTCAATGGCCTGCTGGCCGTTGGCGACGACCTGTATATCCTGGGCAACGGCATTCTGTGGAAAGCAACGAAAGACAAGAAGAAACAGAAAATAGCAGACGGCATGGATGCCAGCACCGACGGTATAGAACAGGTCAGGGAAAATGAATTTCTGGTTTCCTGCTGGAATGGTATTATTTATTATGTCAAAGCAGATGGCTCCAAACAGCCATTGCTGGATACCAGGACGTCGAAGATCAATACCGCTGATATCGGATACAATCCGGCGGCCCGGTTCGTATATGTGCCCACGTTCTTCAAGAATTCGGTTGCCGCCTATCAATTAAAATGATTTGCAATTGTTGAATTATGTGAAGGGTTAAAGGCATGCCGGAGCAGTGTTTACTTTTATTTTGCTTATGAAATTTACCGCTACCAGGCTTTCTTATCGGCAAACAGGATATTTCTCTAAAATAATTAC
>CAYYZJ010000606.1:0-8238 GCA_964475615.1 uncultured Flavitalea sp.
AATTCGGATCTTTCGATGCTTTCAAGGAAAAATTTACCCAGGCTGCCATCGGCCGCTTCGGAAGCGGTTGGGCATGGCTGATAGAACAGGATGGAAAGCTGCTGATCAGCTCCACTCCCAACCAGGACAATCCATTGATGGATGTTGCAGAAGTAAAAGGAACGCCATTGCTGGGCGTGGATGTATGGGAACATGCTTATTATCTCAAATACCAGAACCGCCGTCCGGAATATCTTACCGCTATATGGAATGTTATTGACTGGGATGTGATCAATAAGAGATATGAGGCAGCGTTGTAGAGAGATCTGAAGTCGGAGGTCTGAAGTCAGAAGAAAGAAAATTAATACCCCAATCCCGGTGAAACGCCGGGATTGTTATTGTCAAATGATTTTGCAATGAAAAAATTCACTCTTATCGCCGCTGCATTCATGCTGTTCGCTTCCTGCGCCACGCACAACAAACGCGTGCTGATCATGGCCAGCAGCGATGTCCAGGTCGACAATTCGCAAAAGAACATCACGGTTTCCGAAGGAACCACGCATCATGAAAAAGAGCTGGAGTTCAGCGGTTCCGATCCCATTACCATTTCCGTTCAATCGCCTTCGGGCAAATTCAACCTGGATGCCGATGGCGACGGCCTGTTCATTGTCAATCTAAAGCCCGACACGGTAGTAGGCAGCTATCAGCATACTGCCGCGGAAGCCGATCTGAAAATAACGCAGGAGCAACTGGCGCATAAGATAGACAGCCTGAAGCAGCTCCTTGCCGGACAGAATGTAAGCGCCGCCAACAGGAATTATTTCATTCTTCCGAACCATATTGCAAAGGTCAGCTCCAATTCGATGGCCAAAGTGTTCGGGCCTTACACCAGCATTCCTGCTTCGTTCGATGCGAGCTCTGCTCCCGAAGTGTATAAATTTTATACCAGCAGGGAGCTGAGGGAGATCATCGATAAATTATCGGGGATGAACAAATAAAGTGATCAGGGAACCGGATCGTATCCATGACCGCCCCAGGGATGGCAGCGCAGGATGCGCCTGATGAACAGCCATCCCCCTTTAAAGATGCCGTATTTTTTCAAGGCTTCGATAGCGTATTGGGAACAGCTCGGCGTAAACCGGCATCTCGGCCCGATCAGCGGGGAGATGGCCCATTGATAAAACCTGATCAGGGCGATCAGCGGCAGACTAAGTATTTTTAATATTGTTTTCATCCACAATGCGGATAAGCCGCTGTAAAATTAACCCCATCTTTTCATATACCATTGGGTAAGCAGGCAGCTCTTTACCGGTATATACAAAGAACAGCGCCAGGCGGCGGCCTTTATCATTAAGACTATTGAATAAAGCAGGTTTCTGCAGCCGGTAGGCTTCCCGGCTCAGCCGTTTGATCCGGTTGCGGTCGACCGCCTTTTTAAAATTTTTTCCGCTCACTCCAAATCCGGCCTGCAGGGTTTCAGTTGCGGCTCCTTCCAGGTACAGCACGCGATAGGGAAAGACAGTAAAACTTTTTCCGGCACTGAACAATTGCTCAATGATCTTCCGGCTTTTCAGCCGCTCTTTTTTGCCGAGGGTGAATGTTCTGATAAGAGAATTTTTTGTAAAAATAAAAGCCCCGAAGTACGGGGCTAAAAGAATTTGGCCAATGCCTGATACGGTTTATTTCAATCTCGATTCGTCGGAAACAGTAAGTTTTTTACGTCCTTTCCTGCGGCGGCTGGCCAATACTTTACGGCCATTGGCTGTTTGCATGCGCTTGCGGAAACCATGAACGGTTTTGCGGCGGCGCCGGTGTGGCTGAAATGTGCGTTTCATGTACTCGAATTTTTTGTTTAATATTTTCAGATCGTACCACGGGCCACCATACCCGTCGGATGTGAAAGGGAGGCAAAATTAGGGAAAAAATTGAATATTCTGCTAAAAATATCTCGAACCGGCCCATTCAGGAAAGATCGAGATGCTGCGATTTCAGGGGAATCCCATAAAAAATGCTGGCATGCTGATCAAAATCCTCCGTGGAATCCGTGGTAAAAAAAAGACGCTGGCCGTTCTTGCTGCATTTTTCATCGATCTCGGGATGGCGGCGCAGATAATCGGCCAGGCTTTCCGCCACAATTTCTCCCTGCGATATTATTTTAGCCGGGGCAGGAAGATATTGCTGAATTTTATCTTTCATCAGCGGATAATGCGTGCAGGCCAGCAAAATGGTATCGATGTTTTTTTTATCCGGAGCCAGTTGACCGATGTATTTTTTTACGAAATAATCTGCCCCCGGGCCATTGTGCTCATTGTTCTCCACCAGCGGAACCCATAGCGGACAGGCCTGCTGATACACATGAATACCCGGAAAGAATTTTTTTATTTCGATAACATAAGATTCCGACTGCACCGTGCCGCTGGTGGCCAGTATGCCTACATTCCCTGTTTTGCTGAAATTGCCGATGACCTCTGTTGTGGGACGGATAACGCCCAGCACTCTTTTGCCTCCATCTATTTTAGGAAGATCGTTTTGCTGAATAGTGCGAAGCGCCTTGGCCGATGCCGTATTGCAGGCCAGCACCACCAGCGGGCATCCCATCCTGAAAAACCATTGCACGCATTGAAGCGTGTAGTGATACACCGTTTCAAATGACCGGTTGCCATAAGGCGCACGGGCATTATCGCCCAGGTACATGAAATCGTATTGAGGCAGCGTTGCCACTATTTCTTTCAGCACCGTAAGGCCGCCATAACCCGAATCGAATACGCCGATAGGCTGATTAGAAGGCATAGGCAAAAATAAAAAACGCCGGAACATCCGGCGTTTGAATATTACCGTTGATACTTATTTCAGGTTGAGCTTCTTTTTAACAAGCGGCAGTATATCTTCCGAAGGAGGAGAAACCAGCAAGGCATCTTTAAGGAAGACATAAGTATACCCGTTTTCCTTGGCTACGACCTGCACCGTTTCCTGGGCCTTCTTTTGAATAGGCGCCAGCAGATCCTGTTGCTTTTGCTGGTAAAGCTGGCCTGCCTGCTGCTGCCATCCGTTCAATTTGAGATACATTTCACCGAGGCTTTTTCTTTTCAGTTCGAGCTGGGCCTTGGTATATTTGACAGTATCTTTTGAAGACAGGAGGCTGTCCTGCTCGTTGAATTCCTTTCTCATATCTTCAAAATTCTGGTTCAGGGCATTGGAATAATCAGCCAGAGAGGAATCCGCCTTTTTGTACTCAGGCATGGCTGTGATCAGCTCATTGAGGCTGATATAGCCGATCTTTGTCTGTGCCTGCGATTGGTTGCCTGCTACAATCATGCCTGTTGCCACCAATACGATTGTAAGAATCTTTTTCATGTTTCTTTACAGTTTTCTTTTTGTTTTTAGTTGTGAAATTTAAAGATGAAATAATTTATTTAATGCCGAGTTCTTTAAGCACATCCTCACTTTTATCCAGCTTGGGGTCGGCAAAGATAACAGTAATTCCTTCACTTTTATCCAAAATAAAATCATACATTCTGTTAACGGCAATTTTCTGGATGGCATTGTAAACCTTGTCCTGTATGGGTTTCACGAGCTCCTGTCTTTTTTTAAACAGATCTCCTTCAAAACCAAACCGTTTGCGCTGGAGGTCGCGCACTTCTTTTTCCCGGTTGAACAATTCGTCCTCTCTTTTTTTCTTGAGGGTATCGCTGAGCATCACCTGTTCGGCTTCATAGTCCTTGTACATTTTATCCAGCGCGGCCTGCTTGGCATCTATTTCCTTCTGCCATTGGGCGCTGATCGCATCGAGCTGCTTCTGGGCTTCTTTGTACTCGGGCATCTTGTCGAGGATGAACTTGGTGTCTACAATAGCATAGCGTTGCGCCTGCACGGCAAGTGTTGCCAGTACCAGCGAAACGGCGAATAAGCATATTTTTTTCATGGTGTTTTTTTATATGGCCGATATTAATACTATTCGGGTTCAAATCCAAGCATAAAGGTAAACCGGGAGGCGCCTTTCAGGGATCCGTTCTGTATGCGGTCGAGGCCTATTCCGTAATCAAATCCGAGCAATCCGAACATGGGCAGGAAGAAGCGCATACCCACGCCCACATCCCTGCGCAGCCGGAACGGATTATATTGCTTGTAATCGTACCAGCCATTGGCGGCTTCAAAGAAGGCTTCGCCGTAGATGGTGCTGCTGGGATTGGTGGTGAATGGATAACGCAGCTCCAGCGTATACTTGTTAAATATAGTAAAGAAATTTGATGCGGTTTGTTGGTCGGGATTGACCTTGGGATCCGAATTCTGATAAACCGGGTAGCCTCTTTGCGAGATGATGTCATAGCCCAGCAATCCGAAATTATTGGTCAGGCCGGCATCACCCAACTGGAAGCGTTCAAACAGCGAATAGTCGAGCTTACTGGTATACCTTCCCATAAATCCATACTTGACCGCCGCCTTGAGCACAAACTGGCGGCTCT
The DNA here is from genome assembly GCA_964475615.1 of uncultured Flavitalea sp. Classification (GTDB taxonomy): domain Bacteria; phylum Bacteroidota; class Bacteroidia; order Chitinophagales; family Chitinophagaceae; genus Puia. Next base: position 4,443 of record CAYYZJ010000606.1, read on the forward strand.
TATCGGCCCCCATGGGTTTGCCGATGGGAATATACCATTCGCTGGTGAACCGCCACTTGTGAAATTCCGGCAACTTATAATTCTGATCCTGCGAAAAATCGGGATTGAACAGCGAATAAGGCGGCGTGAACTGAACGCTGAGCAAAAGGTTGGATCCGCTTCGCGGGAATATCGGTTGATCCAGCGAATAGCGGCTCAATGCTATTTTGAAGCTGAGGTTGGTAGAATAACCGTTCCGGAATGCAGGCGTGAACAGCGCATAGTTGGTGAGGTTATACCGTACATAGTTCAATGAATAAGTAAGCGTGAAAAAGTCGTCGGGCCATTTCAACTGGTGACCGAGGGCAATGGTAGCGCCGAAGTTTTTCAATGAGTTGGTATCGCTGTAGGAATAGCGGCTGGTGGTATAATTATATCCTCCTGTTCTGAATGCACTGCGGTACAGGCTTACGGTCAGCGAATTTCTTTTTCTTCCGCCCAGCCAGGGTTCCGTAAAAGAAACATTGTATGACTGATAGGCTTTACCATTGGCCTGAACGCGAAGGCTCAGCTTTTGTCCGTCGCCCGTTGGTAAAGGATCCCAGGCCGATTTTTTCCAGATGTTCTTGATGGAGAAATTATTGAAGGAAACGCCAACGGTACCGGTCAATCCGATGCCGCCGCCCCATCCGGCCGAAAGCTCTAACTGGTCTGATGATTTTTCTTCCACCGTCCAGTTGATATCAACGGTACCATCCTCTGCATTGGGAACTGGGACGGGGATCACTTTCTCCTGATTAAAGAATCCGAGGTTCACGATCTCCCTTTGCGAACGAACCAGATCCGAACGGCTGAACTTATCGCCGGGAATGGTGCGCAGCTCGCGCCTGATCACATATTCCTTGGTCTTTTCGTTACCGGCGATGGTTACATTCTTGATGGTTGCCTGCGGCCCTCCCGTCATTCGGATCTCGAAATCGATGGTATCATTGTACACTGCTGTTTCCACTGGATTGATCTGGAAGAAAAGATAGCCATCATCCATATACAGGTCGCCAATGCCGCCGCCTCCTTCCATGGAAATCTGTTTGCCCAGTTTTTTATTGAGGATATCGGCATTGTATACATCTCCCTTTTGAATGCCCAGGATCATGGAAAGCACAGAATCGGAATATTTGGTATTGCCCTTCCAGGTAATGTTCCCGAAATAATATTTATGTCCTTCCTCCACCTTGATATCGATATTCATCTGGCCTTTCTTATTAAAATACTGCGTGTCGGCAACGATCGTTGCATCGCGGTAGCCCAGTGAATTGTAATAGTTCAGTATTTTTTCCTTGTCCTCATCATATTTTTTGGCATTGAACTTTGCCGAGCTGAAGAGCTTGAAGCGGAACCAAGGATCGAGGAATTCCTTGGTCCTGGTGAAGGAAAGAAATCCCCATTCATCGAGGTAATCCTTAAATGTACTCTCCTTGTGCTGCCCATAGGTGCTCGAATCGTGCAGCGGGAACAGGGTGAACCGCGATTTTTCCTTGGTGCCCTTCAGTTGTTTTTTCAGCTTGGCTTCGGTAACGGCATCATTGCCGAAAAAGCTGATGTCGTTGATGCGCACTTTAACGCCTTTCTGTATGAAAAAGGTCAGCGATTCTGAATTTGGCGCCGATGGATCCTTGGCTTCATTGATCCTTACCGTAACATTCTGGTATCCTTTGTCTGCATAAAACTTTTTGATATTTTCTTCAGCGGTCTGCTTCATGTTCTCTGTAACCACTCGTCCTTTGATCAGGCCGGTTTTGGTTTTCAGGTCGTCCGATTCCGATTTGCTTGCTCCTTTAAAAGAAAAGCTGGAGAGCCGGGGCCTTTCCGTTACATTGATCTCGATATACAGATCGGTTCCCGACACTTTGGTAAAATAAATGGCGATGTTCGAGAACAGGTTCTGGTTCCAGAGTTTGTTGATGGCCTTGCTGAAATTATCGCCGCCGGGAATGATCACTTTATCGCCGACGGTTAATCCGGATATGGAGATCAGCAGGGATTCGTCCAGAAATTTGCTTCCGGTGATCTTGATTCCTGCAATGGTATATTCCCTGGGTGTTTTGGAAGTAGTGAGGGCCAGCAATTCAGGATCTACCGACATGGGATGGGTGGTATCTGCTACCTGGGCTTCCACAGCAGTCACGGATAAGCAGAGCATAAGCAGCAAAAAAGCACCAGTCAATGATCTACGTTGCATCCAGTCGGTTTTTAGAGCGGCAAATTAAGGGGATTTAATTAAAAGTCTTTGTTAAAAAGTTGCTGAAAACAGGTCTTATTGAGTTCATTCACAATGAATTTTCAGATTCCCGCCGTAATTTGCCGCTGAATCTGTTCGCTGGTTTTTCCAAAGCGTCTTTCACGGTTTTGATAATCGAGGATGGCCTCATAGAGGTTTTCTTTTCGGAAGTCGGGCCAGCGTACTGGAGTGAAGTATAATTCTGCATAAGCTAACTGATACAATAAAAAATTACTGATGCGCTGTTCTCCACTGGTGCGTATCATCAGTTCGGGATCGGGAAAATCATGGGTGGAAAGATATTGCCGGATCGTATCCTGGGTGATGGCCTGCGGATCGAGCCGGCCTGTCTTTACATCGGCAGCAATATCTTTTACTGCTTTGGTCAGCTCCCATCGGCTGCTATAGCTCAGGGCCATGATCAGGTTGAGGCCGGTATTCTTGGCCGTGATCTCCAGTGCTTCATCCAGTTCCTTATGTGCATAAGCCGGAAGCATCTCCATATCGCCGATCACATGCAGCCTGATCCGGTTCTTGTTGAGGGTTTCCACTTCTTTTCTTATCGTTTCCACCAGCAGTTCCATTAAGCCGGCCACCTCGTCTTCAGGCCTGTCCCAGTTCTCCGTTGAAAAAGCATAGAGGGTCAGGTAACCAATACCCAGCTCCGCGCAGGCTTCCACCACATTGCGAACGCTTTCCACACCATGATAATGGCCATAGAGGCGATCCTGTCCTTTTTCACGGGCCCAGCGTCCGTTGCCATCCATGATGATGGCGATATGGGTCGGCAGGCGCTGCGGGTCTATCTTGGTTTTCAACGAATCCATGAAGCCTTTTTCAAGAGGCACGAAGGTAGGAAAAATCGGGAATCCGGCGCGTTATCTGCGGGCAATGTCTTTCAACTGTCCCAGGAAACGGTCGAACAGGCGGCGATTATCAGTAATGATTTCCCCTTGGGCGAGGAGATTATTGCGGAAAAAGATAGTTTTATGGTAATTGGTTTGCATGCCTGTCGGCAGATCAACCTTGATGAGAAAACTGTCTCTGGCAGTAGGTATATTTGAAATATAATTTACTGTTCCGGTAAGATAACCAAACTCATTGCTGGGATAGCTTTCCGCCCTGATTAATACTTTCTGACCCGCCTTTATCTTGCCCAATCCTGTTTGCGGGGCCATTAATTGTCCGTAGTATCGGCTCTGCTGTGGTTGTATATAAAATAATTCCTGGTTATTGGCCAGCCATTCGTTTTCCTGTAAAAACGAAGAAAATAGCACTTTCCCGCTTTCGGATGCAACGACCACATACTGTTGGATCCATTCCTGCACTTTACTTTTTAAAGTAAATAGGGCCGACCGGAATTGCTGCTGCTGATCGAAGATGTATTTCTGCAGATCAAGCATTTCCTTTCTTTTACTGTGAGCCGCTATATTGCTGTTGATAAGCTGGGCTGAGATTTGCTCAAGGCCTTGTTCCTTGCCGATTACCTTACTTTTATTCTGATTTAATTCCAAAGGAGCGATCACTTTATCCCTGGCC
>CAYYZJ010000607.1:0-3082 GCA_964475615.1 uncultured Flavitalea sp.
AGAATTATGTGTCAGGAATTTAATAATTACCAATCATCAGTCCTGAACGGCGATGCAGGCAATCCTTCTTTATTGTACAAATCGGCGCCTTGGGGATTATCGGCCCAGGCATAGCGCACGGCCACGGGCTGAGCAATGCCATCATTCCAAACCACCACTTTGTTGCCTTCAATCCTGGCCTTGGCCCAGACGAATTTTTTATCGGCGCCTGCAATGGCAAAATATTTCAGCTCTCCATTGTCTTTTGCCATTAATCCGCTGCCGGTATCGGTAAAGCTGAGGATGATCTTGTTCCCGTCAATCCTCATAGACTGATAGACGGGACCTGAATAAACCATCGTATTATCGCCATAAGCAATTTTTTGCGCGGCCACTGCAAGCCGCTTTCCGACATCTTCCTTATTCAACGGATGAATATCATTCCACTCGCCGATATCGATGGTAACGGCCATGCCCGTGTTGGGAACGGCAAGTGTTTTAAGCTGCGCTTCTCTCAGCCTGGCAGTATTGCTTTCAGCAGGTTGATCTTTGGCTTCGCCGTAATTCGGCAATTGCACATACAGGAAGGGAAAGTTCCCCTGGTTCCATTTTTTTCTCCAGTCATCGATCAGCGCAATAAAAAGATCTTTATATTCCCCTGGCTGGGAAACATTGGATTCTCCCTGGTACCAGATCGCTCCCTTAATGCTGTAGTTGAGCAACGGGGCGATCATTCCGTTGAACAGGCCCAACGGCTGATATTGAAAAAAAGTAGTGGGAGGCAATGGAGAAGCAGATGCGCCCGGTTTGTATTGCCATTCGCCTTCGAGATCGATGGTGTGGCTGCCTGCAACAAGCTGATAAGGTTTATCCCTGATAAAACCGCCGCGGCCCGAGCTGTTGATGATCCTTACCGTGATGATGTTTTTCCCGGGCCTGAGCAATCCGGCTTGTACTGTATATATCCTTGGCGGGTATTGATAACCGGTAGTACCGGTAAAAACGCCATTGAGATAAACGGAATCCTGGTCCACGATCCTGCCAAGCAAAAGCCGGGCAGGCTGGCCGGCCATATCGGAAGGAATGTTGATCTCTTTCCTGAACCAGACTACGCCGTTCCCGATCGAATGATCCCAGTAATCCGGCACATGCATAACCGCCCATCCGCCTGCATCATAGGCAGTATCGAACCATTTTTTATCTTCATGAAACCCTTTATCGGATTGCCATATATTATTGTACCAGGCACTGCTTACGGCATGCTCCGCATTCCTGATGCTGTCGATATAATGATTGTCCCTGAATTTTTCCGCTATGGCAAGATATTGCGGAAAAGACTGCAAAGCCGCTTCGCTCAGCCATGACTGTACCGGCGATCCGCCCACGCTGGCATTGACCAGCCCGATGGGAACATGATATCGTTCAAACAAAGCCCTGGCAAAAAAATAACCCGTTGCGGTAAAATGGAGAACGGTTTCCGGTGTAGCGGATTCCCAGTTGCCGGAAGGCAGATCGTCCTGCGGAGCGGTAAAAACATATTGGTTCGGAACGAAGAACTGTCTTATTGAATTATTTTCCGCATGTGCAATGACGTTAGGATACTTGTATTTCACTCTTTCCATCGGCAGCACCATATTGGATTGCCCGGAGCAGACCCATACATCTCCGATCAGAATATTTTTCAGTACGGCATGATTGATCTCCATGGTATACGGGCCGCCTGCTTTGGCTGAAGCCAGCATCACTGCCCATTTGCCCTGGTCATTGGTCACGGCGTAATAAGTATGGTTATTGAAGCTGACGGATATTTTTTCTCCCGGATCGGCCCATCCCCATATGCTTACCGGAGCATCTCTTTGAAATACCATTCCATCGCAGAACAGCCTCGGAAGCATGACCTCGCAAAATGCAGGAAGGCAAAAGAGCAATACACATAAGCAGGCAAACATTCCCTTCATGGCTTTTTCGTTTCCGGCGGACCGAGATAGCTTGGCTTCATGCCTCCAAAATCCAGCACCAGCTTCTGCAGCACTATTCCGGGATCGATCATCCAGTATTTTAAAATATGCTTTCCCGGCTTTGAAATATGATGCACGGATGTTTTGATGATGATATTATTGGCCACCCAGTTTTCCCAGGTCTTTTTGTCGCCGTCTTCTTTATTGAGACTGAAAATTTGCGGTTGTTCTTCATCGATAGAAACAGCATAGGTAAGGCCATCCGGTTTATTGAGGAAGTTCAGGGTGGGAGAAAAATAGGCATAGCATGTTATTTCATTGCTGTCTGCGGCATGAAATCCATATTCAAGATGCGGCCTGACCGATCCTGCAGATGCCGTTACAGGAAACACAGTAATGCCCGAGCCATCCCTCCCGATATTTTTGATAACCTGCCATTTAAAACCGCCTGCATTTACCGCCCTGGTATAGTGCTCCGCTTCGATAGCAATGCAACCGGTTTCTTTTTCGGGATCGGCCATTGTTGCGGTATCCGGGTCTTCTTTTACATAAACCACTTCAGGCATTTTGTTTTTTTCAGGCTGTTGCCAGTATGTATAGCCGATATGGGTTTGATCCATGATATGATTCCATTTGCCGCCGGCCATTTCTTTATTGTACTGACGGGAGATGATGGAATCCTGATCAAAAAAATATTTCACGCTATCGGCATACAGATTGGCTTTATGGATCAGCGATGGGATCGATGCATACAACTTATTCCTGGCCGCCGCAACATACATGGCATTCAGGTTGGCGCAGGCTTTTACGGGATGCAGCACCAGTTGAAAGAAAGCATCCTTATATGCAGCAGGCAGGAGGCGATTTATTTTTTCCGCCCGGGCAAGCAATTGGTTGTACTCGTTCACCACGCGGTCTGCTTCGTGATAATGAGTTACACTGTAGGTTTCCGGCGATAGCAGCTCCGGTTTTCTCCTGGCATTGTATTGCGAATATTTTTCAATGATGTTCCCGATCCCGCCGGCATGCAAAGCGCCGAATTGCTGCGCTGCCCAGCGGGTGAAATAAGTCTCCAGGTTGCCGGCAGTCCATGGCAGGGGGTTCCAGGCATACTCCAGAAAAAAAGAAATGGGAAATTCCATGGG
>CAYYZJ010000608.1:0-4731 GCA_964475615.1 uncultured Flavitalea sp.
AACCTGGATGGCACTTATAAATCCTGGGATATCAATCTTTATTTTTATGGGGTTTACGGAAATAAAATAATGAACTATGTGGAAAGCGATCTGGAGAGTTTTCAGAAGCGCGGATCTGAAGGAGTTGAAAACGTCAGTGTAAACTATTACAATAACCGTTGGACGCCCGACCATCCTTCCAACAAATATTCCAGGGCGCTTGCAAATGATGATAATACGCTCAACAACGTTCCATCCAGCGCCTGGGTTGAAAATGGCAGTTACCTCAAGTTAAAAAACCTCACCATCGGATATACCTTGCCCGTTGCTTTGGCAAACAAGATCCTGGCAAAAAGACTAAGAGTGTACATCTCTTCTCAAAACCTGTTCACCATTACCAAATATAGCGGGCTTGATCCGGAAATCGGGATACAGGGAGGAAATGCTACCCTTAACGGATTGGATAACGGCGTATACCCTTCATCCAGATTTTATACCGTGGGGTTAAGTGTTACATTTTAAAACAGAAAGACAAAAAATCAGCAATATGAAAAGAAGCGGTAAAATTATTATCACTTTAGCCTTTTTCATTGCGATTGTCCCGCAAGCATGCAAGAGAAGCTTCCTGGACCAGGACAATACATTTTCCGGCACTGAAGAAGCTACCTTCAATAAGCCGGAAGACGTAATAGCGCTGGTAAATGCCATTTATGATACCTATCAGAACAGCGACCTGATGAAAAAATGTCTTTGGTACAGGGCCAATTTCGGAAGCCATGATTTTTTTAACTGGGGCGGAGATGTGTTCTGGAATAATTATCAGATCCCGGCTACTTTCGGCGGACTTACTACTTTCTGGAACCAATCCTATATCGGCATAGCAAGAGCAAACGCCGCTTTCGGTGTGATCGACAAAGCAAAGGATAAAGGCATCCTCACTGCTGCATTGGCCGACCGTTTATCCGGAGAGGCTTATTTTTTGCGGGGCATGACCTATTATTATCTCGCCGCTTCTTTCGGAGGTGTTCCGTTGGAGCTGAATCCGGTAACCGATGGGTTAACGCCGAGGGCATCCAGGGATTCAGTATTTATGCAAGTGGTCTCCGACATGCAAAAGGCCGAAAGTTTGCTGCTCTCAAAAACACAACTGGATCCCGCCGATCTGGGCAGGGCCACCAAAGGCGCAGCTTATGGTTATGAAGGAGCAGCCCGGATGTGGCTAAAGGATTATACCGGCGCTTTGGCGGCTTTTACTAATCCGGAGCTCACCAATAATTATCACCTGTTGCCAAATTTTGCCGATGTGAATGAATACGATCATCAGAATAACGATGAATCCCTGTTTGAAGTTCAATTCGATGTTCCTCCCGGCGGAACCCAGGACTGGGGCGGAAGCTGGCAACCGCCCGGAGCCGAATTAGGCTGGATAGACAGTTTTAGCTGGCCCGAGGAAATAACCCAGCAGGGTTATGATTACGGTAACCCGGCGCTCTGGAATTCTTATCAGTCAGGCGACAAGCGTAAGCTGCTTACCATCGTAGGCCCCGGCGATACTTTGGCAAGCCCCGGCATTATTGCCGCATGGGGCGGATTGAAAGGCTATATCCCGGTGCAAACCGGCTTTGCAGCCGGCGATCCGAAATACACAGGCGATGACGGCAAGATTTTAAATACGGTCGGAACCTTAACCAGGCCCTGGTATGGAAGCGACAATGGCCGCACCGGATATTTTTGCTCAAAGAAATGGAGAGATCCTAATCTTACCGGAAACTACGGCGCTCAAAAGATTTTCGGAGCCCAGAACCAGATCCTCCTTCGCTATGCAGAAATTTTGCTTGACAGGGCGGAATGCAAGATTCGCACGGGCGATGTTCCGGGAGGACTGGCTGATATTAAATTGGTCAGGGATAGGGCATGGGGCGGAACAGCACCCGATGTTATGCAGGACAGCGCCAATTATGACGGCACTCCCGGTCAGCCCATAACCGATCCCCTGCAAATGGTTCTGAGTGAATACAGGCATGAGCTGGCCGGGGAATATTCTGTTTTTTATGATCTTTGCAGGGCAGGCACGGACGTGGCCATCGATTTTATAAAAAGAGCCAACGGAACGGTAGATGGCAGCTATAACCCCATTCCCAATCCCGCACCGGGCCCAACGCACGATGGTAAGCTGCATGGTCTATATAATACAACGCTTACGGCAGACAAAGCGCTTCTGCCCATTCCGCAAGGGGCAATAGCGCTGAATCCTAACTTAACTCAAAACCCGGGTTATTGATTATTCGATTAACAGGCATTTGCATAGTTATATTCTGGGTATCTTCCTGCAGCTCGAAACATACCCTGTTCGAGAAAGTTTCTTCATCTCATTCCGGAATTAGTTTCAATAACCGGATCGTTGAAAATGATTCGATCAATCCGCTGAAGGTTGTGAACGTATACAACGGCGGCGGAGTAGGTATCGGAGATTTTAATAATGACGGGTTGCAGGATATCTTTTTTACCGGAAATATGGTTCCCTGCAAGCTGTATTTGAACAAAGGGAATTTTCAGTTCCAGGACATCACCGAAAAAGCAGGTGTGGAAGGAATGGGGAGATGGGCAAGAGGCGTATCGGTAATCGACATCAATAATGACGGGCTTGCCGATATTTATATCTGCAATACGATATATAAAGATTCACTCAGGAGAAGAAATATCCTTTATGTAAATCAGGGGCTGGACAAGGAAGGCATTCCGCATTTTAAAGACATGGCGGCCGGGTATGGCCTGGATATTCATGTTCAATCCACCATGGCCAGTTTTTTCGATTATGATAATGACGGCGATCTGGACATGTACCTTGCCGTTAACGAAGCTTCCACCGGATACGGATCTTCTGTTTTCAGGCAAAGAAATGAGCAGATCATGGCTCCAAACAGGGGCAGGCTTTACCGGAACGATATGGATCCGGTATTGAAGCATCCTGTATTTCATGATGTTTCCGACGAGGCAGGAATAACATTTGACGGATACGGCCATTCGGCAACTATATGCGATATCAATAATGACGGATGGAAAGACATTTATGTTTCGGACGATTTTTTGTCGAACAATATTCTTTATATCAACAATCACAACGGCACATTCACCAACCGGGTGAAGGATTATTTTAAGCATACTTCTTTCAATGCCATGGGGCAGGATGTTGTGGATATCAATAATGACGGCCTGCCCGATGTAGTGGAGCTGGATATGAACCCGGAAGATAATTACCGCAAAAAAATGATGATAGGAGCAAACAGCACCAACACCTATCAGAATTTTGATCTGTACGGATACCAATATCAGTACGTGCGGAATACATTGCAATTGAACCGGGGCCCGGGCATCGGGGAAAATGATTCCGTCGGCATTCCGGTTTTCAGCGAAATAGCTTTTATGAGCGGCATGTCTCAAACGGATTGGAGCTGGTGCCCTTTGATTATCGATTTTGATAACGACGGCTACAGGGATCTGATCGTTACCAATGGCTTTCCCAAAGATGTTACGGATCGTGATTTTATTGCTTACAGGCAAAAGTCGAACGGGCTTGTAAGCACCATGACCATGCTGGGCCAGATACCGCAGGTAAAGCTTCACAATTATGCGTTCAGGAATAATGGCGATCTTACTTTCAGCGATGAAACCGCAGGCTGGGGATTAACGGTTCCCACCTTTTCCAACGGCGCCGCCTATGCGGATTTCGATAACGACGGAGCGATGGATATGGTCATTAACAATATCGATGACGAGGCCTTGCTTTACAGGAACACTTCCCGCGATAAAGACACGGCTTCCCATTTTCTTCAGATCAGGTTTAAAGGCGATAAACAGAATATCGACGGCCTGGGAGCTGTTGCCGGTATTTATTATGGACATGGTCAACAGCAGGTTTATGAGAACAATCCTTACAGAGGATATTTATCTACCATGCAGTGCATAGCTCATTTTGGTTTGGGTAAAATTTCCCTGATCGATTCCCTGGTCATAAAATGGAGCAATGGTAAAAAACAAACACTGAAAAATGTAAAGGCCGACCAGGTGCTTACCGTTAATATAGCCGATGCAAAAGAGGATTATTCAAACCAGCAGCCGGTCATTGCAGCAAATACCTTATTCAAAGAAATAACCACGGCAGCCGGCATACATTATATACATAGAGATTTGGAGCTGATGGATTTCGATATCCAGACGCTTTTGCCGCATAAGCTTTCGGAATATTGTCCGGCCCTGGCCGTGGCCGATGTAGATGGTAATGGTTTCGACGATTTGATTATCGGCGGCAATGCCAATTATCGTTCCAGTTTATTTTTACAGCAACCGGACGGAAAATTCCGGCAAAGAAATTTACTGCCCGATGAAAAATACCAAAGCTATTATAAAGACGAAGGCATGCTGCTTTTTGATGCGAACGGCGATGGCAGGCCTGATTTATATGTGGCCCGCGGCGGTTATAAAACCGCCACGGACAGCAATAGTTATCAGGACGTGTTGTTCATCAATGATGGCAAAGGCAATTTTATTCAGGATTCATCGGCATTGCCGGTTAATCATACAAGCAAATTGTGTGTAAGGGCAATGGATATTAATAATGACGGCAAGATGGATCTGTTTGTATCGGGGCGGGTGGATCCGGCAAAATATCCCAATCCGGTCAGCAGTTTCATATTCAGGAATGATTCCGAAAACGGTTGCGCTAAATTTACCGATGTAACGGATGAAGTAGCG
>CAYYZJ010000609.1:0-4119 GCA_964475615.1 uncultured Flavitalea sp.
ATCAAGAACATTAACCGCGCCGTGGAAAAAAGCGGGCTGCAGACCAAAGACCTCGTGCTGCAACCACTCGCTTCCGCTGCAGCCGTGATGGGGCAGGAAGATATGGAAGCCGGAGTGGCCATCGTGGATATCGGCGGAGGCACAACCGACCTGGCCATTTTTTATGAAGGCATACTCAAACATACCGCAGTGATCCCTTTCGGCGGCGAGAACATCAGCAATGATATCAAAACCGGACTGGGTGTATTGAAAACACAGGCCGAGCAAATGAAAGTGCAGTTCGGATCAGCATTATCGAATGAGGCCAAGGCCAATGCCTTCATCACCATTCCTGGGCTGCGCGGCATGCCTTCCAAGGAGATCAGCGTAAGGAACCTGGCCAATATCATACAGGCGCGTATGAGCGAGATCATGGATTTCGTAACCTATCATCTCAAGCAGGTTGGCCTCGATAACAAGATCCTCAACGGAGGCATCGTGCTTACCGGCGGAGGATCGCAACTCAGGCATCTCATCCAGCTTACCGAATATGTAACCGGATTGAATGCACGCATCGGCTATCCCACCGAGCACCTGGCTGCCGGTCATATCGAAGAGCTGGCCAAGCCCACGTACTCCACCTGCATCGGGTTGATATTAAAAGGATACAGCGATTACGAGCATAACCGCAAGCAATTCGAGCAAAATCATGCGCGGCTTGAAATACCGGAAATGCTGAAAAAATCAGAGCTGCCTGAAGAAGAGCTGGTGAGCGAAGAAATGACCCAGGCGGAGAAAGTGAGGAGCAGAAAAGGCCTCAAGGATTTCTGGGGCAAGTTCAAAGACGGAATCATTGATCTGTTCAAGGAAGAGGAAGATCATGCATTATAATGGCCAAGGTCTGCAGGGTTTGAAAAAATCTTACAGGTCTGCATCAAAAATTACTAATCCATTAATTCAATTACGTTATGATCCATTTTGATTTACCGAAGGAACAATCATCCATCATCAAGGTCATCGGGGTGGGTGGAGGAGGAAGCAATGCCGTAAACCACATGTATGGACAGCAGATAGAAGGTGTGAACTTCATCATCTGCAATACCGATGCGCAGGCGCTTGCCCTGAGCAGGATACCCAATAAGATCCAGTTGGGGCCGCACCTCACGCAGGGGCTGGGTGCAGGCGCCAATCCCGATATCGGAAGGCAGGCCACGGAAGAAAGCCTGGAGGAGATCAGGAATATCCTGGAAGTAAATACCAAGATGGCCTTCATTACGGCAGGCATGGGCGGCGGCACCGGAACAGGCGGCGCACCCATCATTTCAAAAATCTGCAAAGACCTCGGCATTCTTACCGTAGGCATCGTTACCACTCCTTTTTCTTATGAAGGAAAGAAAAGACAACTGCAGGCCGAAGAAGGGATCAGGATGCTGAAGCAGTATGTGGATACGCTGCTCGTCATCAGCAATGACAAGCTGCGCCACCAGTTCGGCAACCTCAAGATGAAGGAAGCATTTGCCAAAGCGGATAATGTGCTGGCCACTGCAGCCAAATGCATAACCGACGTCATCAACAGCACCGGCCAGATCAATGTCGACTTTGCCGATGTGTGCACCGTGATGCGCAATGGCGGCGTGGCCATCCTGGGCAGCGCTGCCGTGGAAGGCGAAAACCGCGCCCAGCGCGCCATTGAAGAGGCATTGAATTCGCCGCTGCTCAATGACAACGATATCCGCGGCGCCAAATGGATACTCATCAATATCAATTCGGCCGACGGCGATCATGAGTTTACGATGGATGAAGTGGAGATCATCCAGAACCATCTCATCAGTCAAACGGGCGAGAATACCGACGTTATCCTGGGACTGGGATATGACAATACGCTCGGCGCCAAGGTGGGCATCACCCTTATTGCAACCGGCTTTGAATATAAAGATCCCTTTGTGAAGAAGATGGCGAGATCCGTTCCTAAGGAAGAGAAGATCATCATGACCCTAAGTCCAACCGGGGAAGAAAAGCAAGCGGAGCAGCGGCCTGCGCCTATTGCTGAAATGCCACAAAAAGTCAAGGAAGATCGACCCGCTACAAGTCTGCCACCCGAATTGCAACCCAGGCTGGTGGAAACGGATGCCGTTCCGCCAGCCCCTTCCCTTGTGGTTTTTACGAATGATGAGCCTGGTAAAATTACTGTTGAAAACCACGTGGAAAAAAAGATGGGAGAAGAAAGAACAGAATGGATACTTTCGCAGCACATTGATCCTGCCCGCGAAAAAATTGCAGAAAATCCAGTTGGCAATAGTAATAAAACGAATTCCCCGGCATCTGCAGTGTCGGGAGGATACCTTGCAAGGCCAGCCAATATCTATGCTGAGGAACCGGTAAAGGAAACATCCATACCTGAACACTCCCCTGTGAAGGATCAGATCTTGAATACCGTAGCGCTTAATCCGGCAAAGGAAGGAGAACCTTCTTCCGACATGCAACTGGTATTTAAAGATGACATTCCAGCGGCGGATGTGCCTGGGGCCCATCAAACTCAACCTCTATCCATAGCCGACAATCATGCTGAGGAACCTGCGATGCAGGACGAAGCAGAAGAACTTAAACGGCGTGCAGCGGAGAGGATCAACAAATTGCGCAATTTGTCGTTCAACATCAATGCTGCGGATCCGAATAACGAGTTTGAAACTGTGCCGGCCTACATCCGCCGTAATCTGGAATTATACAACACCATCTCCAATGTAGAAAATTTCTACAGCAACTACGAGGTCAAGAGCGACGAGAACAATAACAGCGAGATCAGCACCATCAATACTTTCCTCGACGGCAAGAAACCGGATTAACGGTGATCTATAAACGCATTCCGATACTGTTTGTTTTTAGTTGTTTTTAATCTTCCCCCTGGCTTTCCGGGGGGATTTCTTTTATTGCGGATTCCGCGGATTTTTTTGAAGGATTTCGCAGAACTTTGGGACATACACTTTATGATATGGCAACAGTGCTGATTACAGGAGGAACGGGTTTGATCGGAAAGGCATTAAGCCGGCTGCTTATTGACAAAGGATATGATGTCATCATCCTTACCCGCAGCCTGAGATCGGCCGCAAAAAAGTTCGCCTCCATGGACAGCCGGCTGTCGACTGCCCTTTGGAGTATCAGGAAGCAGACCATCGATCCCCAGGCCATTCAACAGGCCGATCATATCATTCATCTTGCGGGCGCCAATGTAGGCAAAAAGCGATGGAGCAGGAGAAGAAAAAGAGAAATCGTCAACAGCCGCATCAAAAGCAGCGCCCTGCTGGTAAAAGCGCTTGCTGAAATACCGAACCGGGTGAAGACGGTAGTAAGCGCTTCGGGCATCGGATGGTATGGCGTTGATACGCATGCGGTGAAGCCGTTTGTAGAAACCGATCCTTCCGATCCCGACTTTCTCGGCGAAACCTGCCGCTTATGGGAAGAAAGCATCGAACCGGTAACGGGCATGGGTAAACGCCTGGTTAAATTGCGGACCGGCATTGTGCTGAGCAATGAAGGAGGCGCTTTTCCCGCTTTCAAAAGGCCCATACGGTTCGGCATAGCCGCAATCCTGGGGAACGGCAAGCAGATCATCAGTTGGATCCATATCGAAGACCTCTGCCGCATCTACCTCGAAGCGATCATCAATGAAAACATGAGCGGGGTCTATAATGCGGTTGCGCCGCAGCCGGTCAGCAATAAAACATTCACCCTGGCGCTTGCCAAAAAAATAAAAGGCCGGTTCTTTATCCCTTTCCAGGTGCCTGAATTTATGTTGAAGTGGATGATGGGAGAAATGAGCGTTGAAGTGCTGAAAAGCACCAATGCCAGCGCAGCCAAAATAAAAGGAACCGGATTTCAGTTTGTTTATCCAGGCATTGAAGCAGCGTTCAACAATCTTATTCATTGAATATTGAGTGTTGAATGTTGAGTGTTGAATATTTAATTATTTAAAACACTCAACACTCAATATTCAACACTCAACACTCAAGTAATTAATTATTAATTGCTCTTCTGTCCGCTCAGCTTCGATGCCGGCAGCTTGGTATTATCTCCTGTATACAATACCGCATTCACCTTGGTCGGATCGCCCTGGTACACCCAGGTAAGATGCGTTATATATTT
>CAYYZJ010000610.1:0-6432 GCA_964475615.1 uncultured Flavitalea sp.
GGCTCTGATGTTTCCACCATGATCCAGAAAGGCGATTTCCTCGCTTTCCGTGAGATCTATATCGGGTACGATCTTCCCCGCGACATCGTGAGGAAGATCCATGCCGCTAACCTGAATGTATTCGCCAGCGTATACAACCTGGGTTACCTGACGGGATACAAAGGGCTGAACCCGGAAACATACACGGGCTTCGACGATGGAGGATATCCGCGCCCAAGGCAATTTTCATTAGGTGCAACCCTTAGATTTTAAATGAACATTACCATCAATCACAACACAGCATATATGAAAAATATATTCAGAATAACGATACTGCTCGCCGCACTGCAGCTTGGTTTGGATAGCTGTAAAAAAATGCTGGAAGTTACTCCCCAGTCACAGATCACCGAGCAGGTGTATTTCCTTAGCGAAGGCGATTTTGCCCCTTATGTTACGGGCATTTATACCTATATGCGGAGCTTTGCGAATAATGTTACTTATGGTATGGAAAGAGGAGAAGAATTGATCGCGGCTTCCAATGCACGCTTCTCCACTGCCTGGAGCCAGATACTGACGCCTTCCGTTGGGGCGCTGGACTACAGCAACTGGTATCGCGCCATCGGCCATTGCAACCTCCTGCTCGACCGCATCGAACCGTTTAATTTTTCCAGTGCAGACAATAAGAACCGCATCAAGGCGGAAACCTATTGCCTTCGCGCCTATTTCTATTTTTATCTGCTGCATATCATCGGCGACTGCCCGCTGATGCTGGATGCCATCACCACCGATAATGTGCCGCTGCTCCCGCGCTCCTCATCGGCCGATGTTATGAAGCAGATCCAGTCCGACCTTGACCAGGCGCTTAGCCTGTTCCCGGAAAAGACCTTTGTAAGCAAATATCGTTTTTCTTATCCTGCCGCTCAGGCGTTGAAGGCCGAGGCCAAATTATGGAGCGCCAAAGTGCTGGGAGGAGGTCAGTCCGATTTCAACGATGCACTTGCCGCCATCAGCGAAATAGAAGGCACGGCCGGTCTTTCGCTGATGCCCAATTTCAAGGATGTTACTACCGTACGCGCCAATGCCGAAATTATTCTTTCGGCTTATTACCAGCGCGATGAAGCCGGAGCCAATTACGGCGTTAATGAGCTGCCCTTCCTCAGCATTGTTACGGGGGCTGACAATCTCGACAGCATCCCTTATTGCAAAACCTCTGCGAACGGCCAGGGCGCTTACCAGATCAGCCCCCTGTCCAGGTCATTGTTCGATGCATTCCCCAATGACAAAAGGATACCCTTTACCTGGATACTCGAACGCAACAACGGCAATCCCAAGATCTACTGGATCACCAAGTATCCCGGCAATGTTTATTCCGACGACCGCGTGTCGGACAACGACATCATCATATTCCGCCTTGCCGATGTATACCTGATGGCGGCCGAGGCTTATGCAGGCCTGAACCAGACCGACATGGCCATCCAGTATCTCAACAAGATCAGGGAGCGCGCAGGCAACGACGATTACAGCGGCGCTACGGACAAGGCCACGGTGGAAAAAGAGATCCTCGACGAACGCGGACGCGAACTCTTTTTCGAGAACAAGCGCTGGTACGATCTCGTTCGCTTCCATTACGGCGGCACCATCGACGTGTACAATTACGTGCCCAACCTGATCGGCAAAACCACTCCGCTGTTCTGGCCGCTGGCTTCCAATGTGCTTGCCAATAACGATCAGCTTAAACAAACAGACGGATATTAAACCATCAACACTACTACCATGCATCATCCCGGAAAAATAAAATGGTCTTATATCCTGGTCTGCTGCCTTGCGCTGGCTGTGAAGGCTGTTGCCCAGCAGGCTCCTTTTACGGATACCACGCTTCTCTTCGAGCCCGGCCACGACGGATACTCGATCATCCATGTGCCCGCATTGCTGATGTCAAAAAAAGGAACGCTGCTGGCTTTTGCAGAAGGAAGGTATGGCACCGGCAACGACTGGGCCGAGATAGACCTGATTATGCGGCGCAGCACCGATGGCGGCAAGACCTGGAGCCCGGTTACCGTGCTCATCCCGCGTACGCCGGGAAAGCCTACCAGCAATATCACGCCCATCGCCGACCGTAACGGCACTATTCACCTGCTTTATCAGGTGAATTATGCGAACGCTTATTATATGAAGTCTACCGACGAAGGCAAGACCTGGTCGACACCGGCAGATATTACCTATGTCTTTGAACAGTTCAGGCCGGAATACAACTGGAAAGTGCTTGCTCCCGGCCCCGGCCATGCCATCCAGCTTAAGAGCGGAAGGATCGTTGTTCCGGTATGGATGTGCATCCCCGACAGGAGCAAGCCCGGCGGCGACCACCGCCCTTCCTGCACCGCTACCATCTACAGCGATGACGGCGCAAAGACCTGGAAGCGCGGCGATATCATCTGCAATAATGGCGACCGCTCGGCTTCCGGCGATACCATCATCAACCCCAATGAATCGGTGCTGATCGAACTGACCGACGGCCGCGTGATGATCAACATGCGCAATGAATCGCTGTTGAACCGCAGGCTGGTGAGCTATAGTCCCGACGGCGTCACACACTGGACAAAGCCCGCTTTCGATACCGCCCTCTTTGAACCGGTGTGCATGGCCAGCCTGATCAGGGTTTCGGGCGGCAAAGGCAAAAAGAACCGGATCATATTCGTGAACCCCGACAGCCGCGCCCGCGATGAAGTGATCCGGAAGAACATGAAAGTATACCGCCATCGGGAAAACCTTACAGCAAAGCTCAGCTATGATGAGGGCAAGACCTGGCCCGTACAGAAAGTATTGCATGCTGCCGGCTCGGGCTATTCAGACCTGGCCGTGGGCAGAGACGGCACCATATACTGCCTCTACGAGATCAGGAACGGCGGCGATAACGATTGGAAATACCGGGTGGTGATCAGGCGGTTCAATCTCGAATGGCTGACCGGCGGAGAGGATCATTTCAAATGAAGAACAAACCATATTTTTTAATCTTTAAAACGGCAATGACAGCAGCGGAATTAAATTGAAACTTATGAAAAAGATCGAAGGACTGATAGCAGCAGCGTATACCCCTTTTTATGAAGACGGAACAGTAAACCTTACTATGATACCAGCGCTGGTAGATAAGCTGGTGAATGACGGGCTGAAAGGGATCTTTGTTTGCGGCAGCAACGGGGAAGGCCCCAATATGACCACAGCGGAACGAATGCAGGTGACCGAAGCTTTTGTAAAAGCAGCGAACAAAAGGATTATGATCATCGTGCATGTGGGCCACAACAGCATTATGGAAGCAAGGGCACTGGCCGGTCATGCCTGGAGTGCCGGTGCGGATGCATTTTCTTCAGTGGCTTCTTTTTATTTCAAGCCGACTTCGGTACAGAACCTCGTGAGCTGCATGGCCGCTATTGCCGAAGGCGCTCCCCGGCTCCCTTTTTATTATTACCATATTCCGCACCTTACCGGCGTGGGCATGGATATGCTGGAATTCCTGAAACAGGCAGGGCCGCTCATCCCCAACCTGGCCGGCATTAAATACACGGCCACTACCATCAATGAATATCAGTCGTGCCTGCAATTCGAGAACGGGCGCTTCGATATCCTGTACGGGCTCGATGAATTGCTGCTCCCGGCATTGGCTGTAGGGGCTAAAGGGGCCATCGGGAGCACATATACTTTTGCCGCCCCCCTCTACCTGCAAACGATTGACGCATTCAAGCGGGGCGACCTGGCTGCGGCCAGGGCCAGCCATTCATACATGGTGGACGTGGTCCGGGTTATGCTGAGATATCCTTCTATTCCGGCACAGAAAGCCATCATGAAAATGCTGGGTTGGGATCTCGGACCTTCCCGGCTTCCGCTCACCGAGCTGAAAAAAGAGCAGTTCGATAAACTTTATTATGAGCTGGAACAGCTCTCTTTTTTCAATAAGATGCCGGCGCGCAGAACGAATAAAACATAAGCAGGCTATGCCGAAGAGCAAATGCAGTCATAATGCGAACTTTATTCGCAGATACGGATCGAGTACGCATACTTAAAAACGATGCCATGCCGGGAATAAAAAAATTTTTATCGATCGCCCTATGTATTCTGGTCATGAAAACAAACGCACAACAAAATAGCAGACCGGCTTTTTTCAACTGGAAGCAGGCCAGCGCCATTCCCGACAGCGATGGGTTCGCGGGCATCTATGCCGGCGTGAGCAATGGCGCGCTGATCATTGCCGGAGGCTCCAATTTCCCGGATAACGGCAGGCCCTGGAACCATGCCGTGAAGACCTGGTACGATAAGATATTGGTGCTCGAAAAACCCGATGGCTCCTGGAAAGAGGCCGGCAAATTGCCGCGCCCCATGGCCTATGGCGTTGCGCTTAGCTATAAGGATAAAGTTCTTTGTATCGGCGGCGGCGATGCCCGGCAGAATTATGCCGATGCCTTTACTCTGACCTATTCGCACGGCAAGGTCGAGACCGGCATCCTGCCGTCTCTTCCCGTGCCGCTGATCAATGCCTGCGGAATGATTTCAAAAAACCTGCTCTATATCATCGGCGGAATTAAAACCCCTTCTGCCGACACGGCTGAAACGGCCTGCTGGACATTAGACCTGGAAAGGCCGGCATCGGGCTGGAAGCAGGAAGATCCGCTCCCCGGCGCTTCGCGCATGCTGGCGGTGGCAGGTGAACAGGAAGGCGATATCTATGTCTTCGGCGGCGTTCACCTGCTGCGCTCTCCCGGCGATACCGCAGCCCATCGCGAATACCTGCAGGATGCCTGGAAGCTTAGTCCGGGCAAGGGATGGACGCGCATTGCCGACCTGCCTTATCCTTCCGCAGCAGCGCCTTCGCCCGCTTACCTGGCAGGACAGTCGCACCTGCTGCTCTTCGGCGGCGACGACGGTCATAATGCGGCGAAAATACCCGAGCTGAAAGATGCACATCCCGGGTTCCGTAACGATATCCTTGCCTATAACTGCATCACCAATGCCTGGTCTAGCATCGGGCTGATGCCGGTGAACAAAAAAACGGATTCGGCAACCTATCCGCAGCACAGCATCTATGCCCCGGTAACCACGCCGCTCGTGATCTGGAACGGCAACATCGTCATTGCCGGCGGTGAAGCCCGGCCTGCGGTGCGCAGTAATAAAGTGCTGCTGGCCGAACCGCAGCAGCCTTCCGGAAAATTCGGCCTCATCGACTGGTCGGTGATCGGGCTGTACTTTATGGCCGTTGTCGGCATCAGCGTATGGGTATCTAAGAACATGGGAAAAACGACCGGCGATTTTTTTCTCGGCGGCCAGAAGATACCCTGGTGGGCAGCGGGCCTGAGCATTTTCGGATCCAAGCTCAGCGCGCTGACCTTTATCGCCATTCCTGCCAAAGCCTATTCCACCGACTGGGTCTATATCATGAACAATGTGATGATCGTTGCCGTGGCGCCCATCGTTACTTTTTTCTACCTGCCCTATTTCCGCAAGCTCAGGCTGACCAGCGTATATGAATACCTGCAGATCCGGTTCAACCCGGCCGTCAAGCTGCTGGGGAGCCTGACCTTTGTCGTTTTCCAACTGAGCCGCCTGGGTGTGGTAATTTATCTTCCCGCCCTCGTCCTGAGCACGGTAACGGGCATGGATATCTTCATTTGCATTCTGCTGACCACGCTGATCACTACAGCATACAGCGTGGCCGGAGGCATCGAAGCCGTGGTATGGACGGAAGTGATGCAGGTCTTTGTGCTCCTGGGCGGCGCGCTCGCCAGCCTGTTCTTTATTGCCTGGCATACCAAGGGCGGAGTAAGCGGGCTCTTTCATGAAGCCTATATCAACGACAAATTCCGCGTGGCCAATCTGGGCTGGAGCTTTTCCGAACCCGTGCTTTGGGTGGTGGCGATCGGCGCCTTTCTTACCAATCTCGTTACCTATACCTCCGACCAGGTGGTGGTGCAGCGTTATCTTACTACTCCTACCGAGCAGGAAGCGCGCCGTTCGATTTATACCAATGCCGTTATGGTCATTCCTGCATCGCTCATATTTTTCGGGGTAGGCACGGCGCTCTGGGTCTTTTTCCGTCAGCATCCCGGCGATCTCAATCCCAATGGCAGGATAGACGACGTCTTTCCCTGGTTCATCTCCCAGCAACTGCCGGCGGGATTGTCGGGACTGGTCATAGCCGGCCTTTTTGCCGCAACCATGTCCACCATCAGCTCGAGCATGAATTCGATTGCTACCGTGCTCACCACCGATTTCTACAAACATTTCAAAAAAAATGCAACGGACAGGCAGGGTCTTCGGTTTGCCAAGACCGTTACCGTGGTGCTGGGCCTGCTGGGCTGCCTGATCGCCATGTACCTCGTTTACCTGCACAATGCTTCTATCTGGGATCAATACCTGAAGATCATCGGCCTGTTCGGGGGATGCCTGGCCGGCATGTTCCTGGCCGGC
>CAYYZJ010000611.1:0-2467 GCA_964475615.1 uncultured Flavitalea sp.
CGTCCATTTTATACATGGCCCTTACTGCAAGGGCCGCTGATTATGCCGTATCTGAAATGAAGAAAGGAAATCTGTAGTTCCCGTTTATCTGATCTTAATATAAAATGTATGGATAGAAGAGAAGCATTGGCAAAAGTAGCCCTGCTGCTAGGCGGTACGGTGATCGGCGCCGGTTTATTCCTGGAAAACGGCTGCAGGCCAGACCCGAAAAAAGTCAGCGCCCTGTTTAATCAGGACGATATTGATCTGTTGAATGAGATCAGCGATACCATATTGCCCGACACGGCCGCCAGCCCCGGCGCCAAAGCTGCCAAAGTAGGGGATTTTATGGCCATGATGGTCGAAGATTGTTACAGCCCCGAAGAGCAGAAAATATTTATTGACGGGATGAGCAAACTGAATATGGTATGCAGGCAGAAATACAGAAAGGGATTTATGGACTGCGACGCCGGTCAGCGTACGGCAATACTCATCACCCTGGATGCCGAACGGAAAGCGCACTCGGAAAAAATGATGCCCGGGTCTGCAAAGAAAAAAGGCGAAGACCCGAATGGTTATTTCCGTATGATGAAAGAGCTCACCCTACTGGGTTTCTTTACTTCTGAAATCGGCGCCACAAAAGCGTTAAGGTATGTAGCTGTTCCCGGCAAATACATCGGGGTGGTACCTTATAAGAAAGGCGACAGGGCCTGGTGTTCTTATGATTATTTCAATTAATAAAAATAGCGTATGAGAAAAACATTTTTATTTTTAATGCTGATTACTTTAATAACTTTAAGTAGCTGGTTCCAGGACAACGGAAATAAAGCAAACCAGGTAACGAACAACAGCCTTACGGAAAAAGAAAAAGCCGAAGGCTGGGAGTTGCTGTTTAACGGAAAAGACTTGAACGGATGGCATTCTTATTTGAAGACCAGGCCGGGCGCAGCCTGGAAAGTCCAGAATGGAATGATTGTACTGGTAAAAGATGGCAAAACCCCTTCCGCCGATTATGCAGATCTGACCTCCGACCAGGAGTTTGAAGATTTCGATCTGAAATTGCAATGGAAGCTGAAGCCTTGCACCAATAGCGGGATCTTTTTTTATGTTCATGAAGATCCCAAATACAGATCGCCCAGTTCAACCGGCCCTGAAATGCAGGTAGTGGATCTGGCTTGCAGTCCGGACAGCCGCATTTTAAAATCCAGGGCCGGCGACCTGTATGGTCTTATTTCATGTGAAGAGGAAACCGTAACTCCGGGCGGTCAATGGAACCAGGTGGAGATCATATCCGAGAAAGCCCATCTTCAATTATTTCTCAATGGCACCCGGGTAATCGATACCCACTTGTGGAATGATGAATGGAAGTCATTAATTGCGGCCAGCGGCAAGTCTAAACGGTGGCCCGATTTTGGAACTTTCCGGAAAGGTCGTATTGCATTCCAGGGCACCGAGCCCGATACCAAGATTTGGTTTCGCAATATTAAAATCAGGAAACTATAAACCGCTACATTCCGGATGCAACCAAAAATTATTGATTATGGAAGAGGATCAGAATAAGAAGCCGATCAGCCGCGAAAAATTTATCAAAAATACGGCAATGGCGGCAGCCGGTTTATATATTGTGCCCAGGCATGTGCTTGGGGGAAAGGGATTCGTTGCGCCAAGTGATAAACTATATATTGCTGCTGTGGGCTGCGGCGGAGAAGGGGCGAGCGATATCCATCACTATGCCACAGCGCCTAAAAAAAATGCGGTCATCGCTTTTCTCTGTGATGTGGACGACCGCATGGCGGCGCCCCGCCGCAAGGAATTTCCCAAAGCCGGGTTCTACGAGGACTGGCGGGAGATGTTTCATAAAGAAAGCAAAAACTTCGATGCCGTTTCCGTTGCCATCCCGGATCATAACCACGCCATCGTTGGCCTCAGCGCCATGCAATTGAAAAAACACCTGTACCTGCAAAAACCGCTCACCCATGATATTTATGAAGCCCGCATCCTTACCCAGGCAGCGGAGAAATACAAGGTAGTGACCCAGATGGGCGACCAGGGCGCTTCCTGCGATGGCATGCGCACCTTGAGGGAATGGTTCGAGGCCGGGCTGATCGGCGATATCGAGAAGGTGTATAACTGGACAAACCGCCCTGTATGGCCACAGGGAATACCCTGGCCCGACAAACATCCGCCGGTTCCCAAAGAGCTGAACTGGGATCTGTGGCTGGGCACGGCAGAAGAAACAGCATATATCGACAACCTGGTTCCTTTTAACTGGCGCGGCTGGTGGCGGTTCGGAACCGGCGCTTTGGGCGATATGGCCTGTCATATTATCGGGCCTGCGTTCAAGCTGCTGGAGCTGGGTTATCCGACCGAATTGACCTGAAGTGCGAGAAACTTTTATTCCGGCATATTTAAAGAAGGGGAATTCCCGGAAAGAATTCCGGTTTCCAGATAGCTGCGATATAGCTTCAGGCTGATGAACGGCCGTGAT
>CAYYZJ010000612.1:0-8808 GCA_964475615.1 uncultured Flavitalea sp.
TCCTGCAGCAGTCATGAACATCGGGAAATAACGGGGAAATATATGCGCAGCCAGCAGCACGGCCTTGTAACCGGCAATATTGGCCTGTGAGCTCAGCACATCCATGGTTTGCGCGCGCGTGGTGCGGGGCAGCATATCGAGACTGAACACCGTAAGGTTTTGTGCAGCCCAGTTGCCCATCAATGCATGATTATATAATGGCTGGTAAATACCGATCAGCACTTTGTTGCGCAGCGAAGCAGGAATATCATGATGGTTGATGCACAGCAATACATCGGCATGCGCAAGCATCTCCTCCTTCGATTTTATTATAGCGCCGGCCCCGGTATAATCTTCATCGCTGCAAAACGCTTTTGAGCCGGCGGCCTGCTCCACCCACACCTCATGACCTTTTTTGATCAAAGCCGCCAAGCCTTCTGCCAGTAATGAAACTCTTGATTCAAATGGAGGTTCTTTGAGCACAGCAACGATCATAGTGGGCGGGTTTGAACTTTAAATTAGTAAAATATTTTTGTTTGTCAGGGTTTTGTTTTGGAAAATAACCAGGGAAGCAGATTCTTTTCTGCAAATGCGCTGTCCCAACTGTCATGCCGTACTCCCGGATATTCGCTGTACAACACATCGGCCCCATGCTGTTGCAAAGCGTGATAGTACTGGCGTGAGTATTCGACGCTGACCAGCGGGTCGGCCGAACCGTGAAATATCCACACTGCTGTTTTTCCTGCAATCGCTGAGGCCATTGCAGTATCGCCTCCTCCGCAGATGGGGAAAGCGGCTGCAAAAAAACCCGGGTATCTGGCAATGATATCGAAAGTGCCGAAACCGCCCATGGACAAGCCGCCGATATACAAACGGCCGGGATCGGCAATACCTGATTCGGCAAGACTGTCGGCCAGTTCTTTCACCAGCCGCAAATAAGG
Organism: uncultured Flavitalea sp.; assembly: GCA_964475615.1. Classification (GTDB taxonomy): domain Bacteria; phylum Bacteroidota; class Bacteroidia; order Chitinophagales; family Chitinophagaceae; genus Puia. Next base: position 921 of record CAYYZJ010000612.1, read on the forward strand.
CATCGGCTGATCGCGGAGCGGAAAAGTAAGCAGCAATTTTTTTGAAGGCGCATCCCACCTGAACTGAAAGAAAGACCAACTGCTGAAAGCGGAACATTGAGGGAAAATAATAATGGCAGGATAGTGATTCCTGATGCTGTCGCGCAGGAACAGGTCGCCGCCATGCAGCAACTGTTTTTCATTATCGCTTCCCCGCTGGCCCGATCCGTGCAACACAATGATTAGCGGATAGGCCTTGCGGTTATCATAGCTGACGGGATACAGTATGCGGTATGGCAGGATATCTCCTCCGCGTGTGAATTGCTTTTTTTGATACAGACTGAAATCCTGGCTATGAACCGATGGGAACAATGCAACCGTAACCAAGAGCGCAATGATCTTCTTCATAATCGAAAGCGGATACTGAAATCCTGTTTTACTTTAAAATCCTTTCTGAAAAAAACAAGGCCCAGAAAAAAAAGATCAACGGTGAGCATTACCCGCAGATCATCCTTAATGGCTTGCCAGGCTTCTTCCATTTCCCTGCTCCAGTGAATATCGTCAAAGATAAATACAGTATTTTCAGCAATCTTGTTCATAAGCCGGTTGAAATAAAGCAGCGTGGGCTCCCGGCGATGGTTGCCGTCTATAAAAGCCAGGTCTATTTGCTGCAGCCGGTCGATGATCCCGGGCAGCTTCCCGTCAAAATTCCCGGTCACCTGTTCGATATTGTGCAATGACAGCTTCCTGAAATTCTTCTCCGCCAGCTCGCTCAGCGATGGCGAGCCTTCCACGGTGATCACTTTGGCGAAAGGATTGCCTGAAGCAAGATAAGCGGAAGACAATCCCAGCGAGGTTCCCAGCTCGATGATCGTACCGGGCTGGTAATGATTGACGATCCTGAACAGCAATTGCCCCAGCCTGGGCGGTTTGGCGGCATGCCGGGCTATTGAAGCAACAGATCGCTGTTTGCCGGGGGCCATCGCCGATCCGGCGCCGAAATCCTCCACTTCGATCAGGCGGCGATCGGCCAGCAGCGCTTTCCGCAGATCCTCGACCGGCTTATACGCATAGAACTCCCGGTCATCATTCAGCACATTGATCACAAAATCGTAAACAAAAGGAGAATGAATGCCATGCCCCCTGCCGCTGGAGGCGGTAAGAAAATAATGAAGATATTTTTTTGCCAGTTGCAGTTTTGAATACACCATGTTAAAAATAAGGAATCCGGATCGACGGCTTTATAATATACGATAATATTCGTAAATTGTTGTCGAAATCAAGCGTTATGAAGTACAGATACATCATATTGAGTTTTGCCATCATGGCCTTCAGCGTTGTATCGACCATGCTGTTCTACAGCAAGTGGACAGCAGCCAAACAGCCGTCATTCCAGCCTTCCGGGCTGCGGGTGCGGTATATTGGTTTTACCGGCGGCAATGATGTTACCATTCCCGATTTCGTTGAGGCAGCAGCGGCTTCAATGCCTGCTGTTGTTCATATAAAGGCGCATATCGTGAACAGAAATGTCGGCAATCATCTGCTGCAAAATGAGGATTGGCAAATCAATCCTTTTGAAAAACAGGCGAGCGGCAGCGGGGTTATTCTCAGCGACGACGGGTATATCGTTACCAATAATCATCTGATCAAAAACGCAGACCAGATCAAGGTTATACTCATGAATCACCAAACATATAAAGCCAGTTTGGTCGGCGCAGACCCATCCACCGATCTGGCCGTGCTGAAGATCGACGCCCGGCATCTTCCCATACTTTTATACGGCAACAGCAGCGGGGTAAAGATCGGGCAATGGGTGCTTGCCATCGGTTATCCCTGGAATTTGGATCTCACGGTTACCGCAGGCATCGTGAGCGCCAAGGCGAGTGCCCTTCATCTCAATCGAAGCAATCATGCAATCGAATCTTTTATCCAGACCGATGCCGTAGTGAATCTCGGGAACAGCGGCGGCGCACTGATCAACACAAAGGGTGAACTGATCGGCATCAATTCCAGCCTGGCTTCGCCCACAGGTGTTTATACCGGATATTCATTTGCCATCCCGGTTAACATAGTTAAGAAAGTGGTTGATGACCTGATCAGGTACGGCAAGCTGAAACCTTCTACAGCCGAAGAACTGTTAAAGATGAAAGAATGAGTTTTACTTTTTCTTCCACAACTGGAAGCTGTACGCATAGGCATGCCTGTCATCTGCCGGGAAATCGATATTGGATTCAAGCTTCCATTGATCTTCGCTGAATGCAGGAAAATAAGCATCGCCTTCCAGGTTGGCATGCACTCGGGTAAGATAAATTTTATCGGCGATCGCCATGGATTCGGCATAGATCTGTCCGCCGCCGATGATAAAAACCTCCTTGCAATCGGTTTGTGCGGCTGCTGCAATGGCCTGCCCGAGCGAAGGCAATACCTGCACATTGCTGCCGGGATTCCAGTCGCGCCGGCGCGTGATCACAAAATTATATCTGCCCGTCAGCGGTTTTCCCAGCGATTCATAGGTTTTTCGCCCCATGATCACCGGCATGGCCCAGGTGGTATTTTTAAAGAACCGCATATCGTTCGGCAGGCACCAGAGCAACTGGTTATTTTTGCCGATGACATTATTGGCGCTTGCTGCTGCAATTAGACTAACGATCATGCGCATTCGAAATTACTCAAACAGCTACCGGAGCCTTGATGGCCGGATGGCTTTGATACTGCTCCAGGCTGAAATCTTCATACCGGAATCCGAAAATATCTTTCACTGCGGGATTGAGCTTCATAACGGGCAGCGGGTAAGGCTTTCTCGTCAATTGCAAATGCGCCTGCTCGATATGATTATTGTACAGGTGCACATCGCCGAAAGTATGGATGAACTCGCCCAGGTCAAGCCCGCAGACCTGCGCGATCATCATCGTAAGCAAAGCATAAGAGGCGATATTGAAAGGAACTCCGAGAAATACATCGGCGCTGCGCTGGTATAATTGACAGCTCAGCCTGCCTGCGGCTACATAAAACTGGAACAGCGTATGGCAAGGCATCAGCGCCATGGCGGGAAGATCGGCCACGTTCCAGGCGCTTACGATCAGCCGGCGGCTGTCGGGCGTTTTTTTGATCTGGGCGATGAGCTGAGATATCTGATCGATGCTTTTTCCGTCGGCTCCCTGCCAGCTTCGCCATTGTTTTCCGTAAACCGGGCCCAGCTCGCCATGTTCATCGGCCCATTCGTCCCAGATGCTTACGCCATGCTCATGGAGATATTTGACATTGGTATCGCCTTGCAGGAACCAGAGCAGCTCATAGATGATGCTCCGAACATGGATTTTTTTTGTGGTCACCAGCGGAAATCCTTTGTTCAGATCAAACCGCATCTGGTACCCGAAACAACTGCGGGTGCCGGTGCCCGTGCGATCGGTCTTCGCAACCCCTTTATCCAGCACATGCTGAAGCAGATCCAAATATTGTTGCATACGGCAAGTTAAGACAGAATTATGGAATGCCGCGACCGGCCGTTGGAAATGTGTGCAACCTGTGGATTGATGGAAATTATCCGCCAATGATTGTCATTCACAGCTAAAAACTCCGGATTTACCGACCTACCCTTAGGGTAGCCATCTGCATAAAAATATATTTTTGCCATACTGTTTGGCATCAATTTAGCGACTAAACAATATGTCCTTAAACTTAAAAAATAAAACCATGAAAAAAATGATTGCATGCCTGGCTTTTGTCCTGGCGGTATTTTCCGTTTCCTCCTTATATGCCCAGCAGGGCGACCGTGCAGCGCGGGCTGCCGAGATGAAACAAAAGATGAAGGACGACCTCAAACTGACCGATGTTCAGGCCGATTCGATATCCGCCATTCAGCAGGAATTCATGCCCAAGAGAAGAGAGATCTTCACGGATCAGTCGCTCAGCCGCGACGACAAGATGACCAAGATACAGGAGATCAACGACCAGGCCAATAAAAGGATCCAGGCTGTGCTGGGAGATGATCTCTTCAAGAAATACCAGGACTGGGTACAGAAGAACAGGCCGCAGCGGATGGGCGGTAACGGCGGAGGCGGAGGAAACCAGTGATGAAGTGATAAAAAAATATTATGAGGACGGTAAACCAGACAAGAGGCTTAGGCCTCTTTTCTTTTTCCTTATGCATCCTCATTCGCACATTAGCCATTCGCACATCCGCACATTAATTTTTCTTCTTCTCTTTTTCCCAGGTATCCTTGAGGGTAACCGTGCGGTTAAAGATCATCTTGTCCTCCCAGCTATCTTTATCGAGACAAAAATACCCTTTGCGCAAAAACTGGTAGCGCTCATTGAACCGGGCATGCATCAGCGAGGGTTCGGCATAGGCCGCAGCGACCACCTGCAGGGAATCGGGATTGACATAATCCTTGAAATTGCCTTCTTCGCTGGATGGGTCTTCCACTTTGAACAGGCGGTCGTACAGGCGCAGCTCGGCGGTGATGGCGTGGGCCACGCTCACCCAATGCAATGTGCCTTGTACCTTGATCCCTGAAGTATCGGCCCCGCTTTTGCTTTCGGGCAGGTAGGAGCATTTCAATGCCGTGATCTTTCCTTCACTGTCTTTAACCACTTCATCGCACTGGATGATATATGCGCTTTTCAGGCGCACTTTCTGTCCCGGTGCGAGCCGGAAGAATTTTTTAGGAGGATGTTCCATAAAATCCTCCCGTTCGATATACAGTTCATTGCTGAAGGGGATCTCACGGTAAGTAGTGTCCTCGTCTTCGGGATTGTCTTCGCTTTTCAGCATTTCGGTTCCCTGCGGATAATTGGTGATGATCACTTTCAGCGGATCAAAGACCACCATGCGGCGGAGCGCTGTTCTATTCAGTTGCTCACGGATGCAGAATTCGAGCAGGGATACATCGATGAGATTGTCTCTTTTCTGTACACCGATCTTGTCGGCAAAAAGGCGGATGCTTTCCGGCGTATAGCCGCGGCGGCGGAGGCCGGAGATGGTGGGCATGCGCGGATCGTCCCATCCCGAAACATATTTATCGTTCACGAGCTGCAGCAATTTTCGTTTGCTCATTACCGTATAGGTCATGTTGAGCCGGGCGAACTCGTATTGTTTTGAAGGGAATATCTCCAGCTTTTCGATGAACCAGTCATAAAGCGGCCGGTGCGACACGAATTCAAGCGTGCAGATGGAATGCGTGATGTGCTCGATGGAATCGCTCTGCCCATGGGCGAAATCGTACATGGGATAGATGCACCATTCATCGCCGGTGCGGTGATGATGGGCATGCTTGATGCGGTACATGATGGGATCGCGCAGTTGCATATTGGGAGAAGCCATATCCACTTTTGCCCGCAGCACTTTTTCGCCGTCCTTGTATTTGCCGTCACGCATTTCCTGGAACAGGCGCAGGTTTTCGGCCACGCTCCTTTCGGCATATTTATTCCGCCTGCCCGGTGTGGTAGGCGTTCCTTTCTGTTCGGCAATTTCCTCGCTGCTGCTGTCGTCGACATAAGCCAGTCCTTTTTCGATCAGCTTTACGGCAAAAAGATAGAGCTGCTCGAAATAATCGGAAGCATACAATTCATTGGCCCATTCAAAACCAAGCCAGCGGATATCGTCCTTGATGCTGTCGACATATTCGGTTTCTTCAGTAACGGGATTGGTATCGTCGAAACGCAGGTTGGTCTTGCCGCCGTATTTCAGCGCCAGTCCGAAGTTCAGGCATATCGATTTGGCATGACCGATATGAAGGTATCCGTTCGGCTCCGGGGGGAACCGGGTCAGGACGGACTTATGCTTCCCGCTTCTCAGGTCTTCTTCTATGATCTCTTCGATGAAGTTGAGTGATTTTTCTTCTTCTTTTTTGATTTCTGCCATGGGCTGCTGCTTTATAACGGTGCCACGGCAGTACGAAGCCGTGACACAACCGAATCTCAAATTTACGAATTAGAAAGAAAGCGACCAAGAAGGCAGGTTTTTATAAGTCCGCATGTTGTCTTATCCATTCTTCAATATAGGAAACATATTGTTTGGCGGGTTCGATGAACTCGTTGACTTCTGTTTCATCCACAATAAGAAAATCATCATAATCATTTTCTATTCTTTCTTGCATCAGTTTACTAAAAAACACGGCATGTGTTCTATCGAACAGGTTTTGAGATACAAAATGCCGATGTAACATGGCAACAACTCCGCTATGAGTTTTGGGAGCTAAATCTTTTGTAAGTAATAGCGCTTTTGTAGCATGAAAACAGCTATAATAGATGCGGTTAATAGCTGTTGCATAAAACTTATTCTGAAGCTGAATTTCTACCTCGGACATCAGCGCCCGGGCCTTTTTTAACTTTAGTCTTACAGCCTGCTCTTTTTCGGTCATGCAACTATAAGATCATTCTTGATGTTTGTTCGCAAAGAATAGTATCCTGGATTTGTATTCCACTCATCTTCCTGGACAAGCAACAGATTTATAAAAGCAGCAGATTCTACACTAATCGGGAATAGTTTATTGTGAATTAGCCGCTTGGTTGCTTTTGAATGTTTTTCTTTTGTCAATACAAGGATATCCCAATCACTTTCCTCAGTAGCCTCTCCCCTGGCCCTGCTGCCGAACAGTAGCACTTTTGCATCAGGTAACACCTGATGTACCTGAGATTTTATCTCGGATAATACATTATAATCTTCTCGTGCCAGCATATTCCAAATTTACTATAATATTCTGAGCCATACAAGTAAGATTACCTCTTCAGATACCTGTTCTGCAATATCTTCTCCATCACTTCCTCCCTGATGCTTCTGCTGATGGGCAGCGTATGGGAGCCGATCCTGATCTCATTGCCTTCAATGCTGTCGATCTTTGAAAGGGATACAATGAACGATTTGTGTATCTTCAAAAAACGGTCAGCGGGCAAATGATCTTCAACGGATTTGAAAGTGAGATAGCTGATGTATTTTTTATCCCCGGCATAAATGGCTACATAGTTCTGCAGGGCTTCTGCAAATAACATATCATCATACCTGATCTTTACGAGCCGGTTATCGCTTTTGATGAAAAAGCAGTCCGGTTCGGAGCGAATGGGAGCTTCCTGCTGCGCGGCATTTCCGGCATGGCTCCTGGCCTTGTTCACCGCTTTCCAGAACCGCTCAAAGGAAAATGGCTTGAGGAGATAGTCTATCGCATCGAGCTCAAAGCCTTCCACAGCATATTGCGGATAGGCAGTAGTGAAGATGACCATCGGCCGGTGAGCTAATGTTTTGATGAACTCGAGGCCCGTTATCCTGGGCATCTGGATATCGAGAAAGATGAGGTCTATCTTTTCCTGCATTAGCACATCTGATGCTTTCATGGGATTTTCAAACTCGCCGGCCAGCCGGAGAAAATCAACATCCCGGATATATTCCTTCAGCCCCTTGCGGGCCAGCGGCTCGTCGTCTATGATCAGGCAGGAAAGCATGGAATGTAATAGGTAATATTTATTATTTAAGATTTAAGGGTTGGATAGGGCGGCATTCAATATTAATATTAAATCTTCAATATTAAATCCACCCTAAAGATACCATTACTGTTATCGATATACAATTCGTGCTTATCGGGATATAGAAGCTCCAGCCTTCGCTTTACATTGGCGAGCCCGATCCCTCCCCGGGGTTCTGTGGAACGCTGTGCGTCATCTTTGGAGTTTTCTACCTTAAAATGAAATAAGCCGCTTTCATGTTCCACCTTCACATAAATAAAATTTTTCCGGTCGCTGTAATGCGAAATATGCTTGAATGCATTTTCCAGGAAAGGGATCAGCAGCAAAGGAATGATATGGAAGCCTTTTATCCCTTCTTCATGCAGTTGCACTTCGTAGTTATGATCTTTCCGCAACTGCTGCAACCGCACGTAATCTTTCAGATAGGCAATCTCCTTTTCAATTTCAATGG
>CAYYZJ010000613.1:0-5262 GCA_964475615.1 uncultured Flavitalea sp.
ATAAAACAGCTCACTCATTGCATCTGCCCCAATACCTCAGTAGCCTGCTTACCAAAGCATATTATTCAGATATCACAAGCATAGGATGCCATACTGCACTTTGGGATTTTGATCAGAACAACTATCACGACTGGATATATCAAGAAAAGATCAACACTAAACTTGCCGGTATCCTTCCTTGCCATCATGTAAAACAAATTCAGTATGGCGGGAACGATCTGCAGATAGGAATAGGCATGCATGACAGCTCTGCTGCGCTCCTGCCTTATCTTTTGTATTTCCGGGAGCCCTTCGTGCTGCTTTCAACAGGCACTTGGTGCGTGAGCCTGAATCCTTTCAATGATACTCCCTTAACGGAAGAGGAGTTGAAGCATGATTGCCTCTGCTATCTCACCTATAATGGAAAGCCGGTAAAAGCCTCAAAGATATTTGCAGGAAATGATCATGAACAACAGGTTAAGAAGCTGGCAGCGCATTTTAATAAAGCAGCGGATTATTTTACCCGGATTGAATATGATCATCATTTTGTTCCCCGTTTGCCAGGCTGCGATCTTTTTTCATTCGATACATACGAAGAAGCATATCACCAGCTTGTTTCGGATATCATAATCCGGCAAACGGCATCCTTGAAACAAGTGATCGAAGGAACGGATGTGAAAAAAATATTTGTCGATGGCGGATTCAGCAGGAATCAAGTGTTCATGTCTTTTCTGGCTCATGCCTTTCCCGGAATGGAAGTATATGCCGCTTCCGTTCCACAGGCTTCTTCAATCGGCGCTGCATTGGCCATTCATGATGCATGGAACAGAGCGCCTGTTCCGGATCATATCATCGATCTGCGGGCTTATGCTTCAACGCCGGTGAACGGGTGATTTCTGTTTGGGAAAGGCTATTCCTACCTTTGCAAAAAAAATCATGAAAGCATTTCTTGGCACGGGCCTTCTGGGTTCCGGTTTTGTACGGGCAATGATCAACAGGGGCGAAACAGTGCAGGTCTGGAACCGCACGCATTCCAAAGCAACGGAGCTGGAAAAATATGGAGCGAAAGCCATCGCCGATATTGCCGAAGCAGTAGCAGGGGCTGATATCATCCATCTCGCTTTGAAGGATGACGCTTCTGTAAATGAAGTATTGGAAAAAGCAAGTAAAGGATTCAAGCCCGGCATAACCATCATCGATCATACCACTACTTCCGTTCCGGGCGCTATAGAAAGAACGCATGCGTGGAGGGAACGCGGATATACTTATCAGCATGCACCTGTGTTCATGGGCCCGGCGAATGCATTGGATGCTTCAGGTTTCATGCTGGTTTCGGGCGATCAGACCGTTATTGTCCGCCTCGAGCCTGAACTGTCGAAGATGACCGGGCAGTTGCTCAATTTTGGCCCGGAAACAGGAAGGGCAGCCGCCATGAAGCTGATCGGCAATGCCTTCCTGGTTTCATTTACGGCAGGCATTGCAGATACGCTTTCACTGGCCAAGGCATTACAGGTTCCTGTTGCCGATCTGAATACCTTGTTTGCTTCTTGGAATCCGGGAGCCATGCTGCCGGCCAGACTGAAGAGAATGACCCGTGGCGATTATAAAGAAGCATCCTGGGAACTGAGCATGGCCAGAAAGGATACACAACTCTTTCTCGAAGCAGCTCAGCAGGGAGGAACGACGCTTACCGTTATTCCTGCAATAGCCGCCCTCATGGATCAGTGGATCAGTAAAGGACATGGCAGCGATGACTGGACAGTGATCGCCAAGGATGCTGTTTAAGCGTGATATATTATTTTGGACTTATTCCAAAATAGGCGTTTCCATGCGCTCCCATATCGTTTTTCCGGTTGCTTTTACCTGTATCGTTCCGTTGGAGCTCAGCTCAACATTCCTGAGAGTATAAAGTCCGGGTTTGTAATCCGAAGGCACGCTCAGTCCTTCTATCTTGGCCTGGCCGGGAATGGCTTTTCCGTCGCCTTCCGCAATGACTTCCAGCACTTCGATCGTTTTCATCGGACAAAAGTACAGCACTGCTTCCCCATGATTCATTTCCAGCCGCACTGGCGACAGGTTTGCATGCACTGTTCCGCCATGAGAGAGTTTTTCCTCCTTCATTCTGCTTTGCAGCACATGCGGTTGTGAAAGTGAGTTGACAGTTACCGGTGAGGATTGCGATTGGGTGGCAGGCTCATAAACTTTTCCCCCACTGAAAAAGCCTTCGAAGGCCGCATAAATTCTTTTCATACACTGAAAATTTTCGGGTTATGAATTTCAAAAAAAGCACGGTTTGTCATTATGACAAAAAGATAAAGCATTAGTAAGAACCAGATTGAGATTAAATTGAACTATCGGTTTCAGGCTCGGCGGAAAAACAGATATCTTTTAAACAAAGACATGCAATAAGCAAGCCTAGCTGCATTAATCGGCAAGGTTTAAGATTTTTTTGTTTCCAATTAATTTTGTAAATTCTTTCTTTAACCTGGCTTAGTTTATTTTAAGCAGCGGCACAGAATATGCATATTATTCCATAAAATAAATGTTATGAATAAAGCATTGATGTTGTTTCTGACCGGAGTGGCCATTGGAGTGCTTTTTGCTCCGGATAAGGGTTCCGCCACACGCAAAAAACTGGAAGAAGGTTATGACGATATGGTGGATAAATTCCACGAAAAAATGGATAAGTGGAAAAATATCGCCGAACGGGCAAAAGAAAAGATGAGGCATAAAGGAGAGACGCCGGTTTCAGATGTGGGAGTATCTTAGTTCTCTTTTTAATTGTGCCCGATAATTGAACAGCCGCTGAACCTTCCGGTTATGAGCAGGATCATCATTCGGAAACGGATTGCCCGTAATTGATGACTGCAATACCGGCAAACAATATCAGCGCAGCGGCCAATAACATCATGTTTATCGGCGGAATACCCTGATAGCAGATATCGGTTATTCCCTGGTCAACAGAATAAAAGTCGTACATTGGCTCATCAATCGGCTTTGTTCGCCCAAGCTGACGAATACCTCCACAGCAAAAAGAAGACCTGAAAAAGTTATTGAAGACATCACAAAAAATATTGTAACCCCTAAATAATTTGTATGGACACCAAAGTTGAACATTATATATCAACCCAACCTTCGGATAGGCAGCGTGTTTTGAGAGACATTCATTCAATAATCGTCGAAGAGGACAAAACAGTTGTTCCCATAGTAGAGCCGATGATGGGAAAAGAAATGATCGTTTATAAAAGCAAGTCATTAATGAAGTATGGACTTGCCGGCGTAAAGAATTATATGTCCTTACACGTTCTGCCGATATATGGTTCAAAGACATTATTTTCAAGGTACAGATCGCTTTTGCATAATGCGAATTTTCAGAAAGGTTGTATCAATTTTGACACCGCAGAGAAAATGCCTTTAGACATAGTAAGACAGTTAATTGCGGATTGTTCCAAAGTTGACCTGTTAAAAATTCGCGAAGACTATTTAAAAGAAAAAAAACAAAAAAGTAAATCAAAAGGTTGATCGTCTGCAGGCAGCGCGCATTAACTTCATTACAAAAAAGGAATGCTATGAAACAGCAGATGCTATTGAACATATTCCTGCTTGCCATTTTGTTTTTTCCCTTCCGCCAATCGCCTGCACAAACCTTTACGACGCGTTATAGTAGCTGACGGAAATAATTCAACTGTCCTGTGCTACTATTAAACTTTAATGCTAAATTTGAGCGGATGGAATGTTAATACCGCTACCAATGCCAAGCCGCCGGACGTTGTGTGCCATGCCACGACGCAACTGACTTCTAAAAAGCAAAAACTTATATATGGCCGAAAATGATGATTTTCCTCTTGATTGGGAGGACGATGACCCAATTACTGCTCAAAATCATTTTACAGATCGGGATGATTTCAAAAAAATCCTGATTGAAGCTGTTGAAAAGCCTCAGCTCATTTCCGAAAGACGGGTAAAGGTATTTTATGGAGCCGGCGGACAGGGTAAATCGGCATTGAAAAATGATTTTTTTATTAAGGAATATTTGGAAAAATTAGATAACAAAAATATAATCTATACCGATAAGGTCGATTTTGAGTATCAGCCGAAAACCCGTATGGAAGATGAAGCCTTGTTGCGTATTGCGCAAGACCTTATTGAAAAAGGCAAAGTGCCGATGCCCGCATTTTGCCTGGGCTTTTTGAGATATAAAATGCAAACTTCTGCCGAAAAAAATGTACAGCAGGATTATCCGTTCCTATATAAAATAAAATTTATTGGAAATGATGTGGCGAATGAAATCTTTAATACCATCATCAGTTCCAGCCTGGAGCTTATTGCTGCGGGCAGCCAGATGTTGCCCGGGGTAAGCTTTTTTACAAAAAAAATAGCTGATAAAAGCCATAAAGCAATAGTTGAATGGGTGCAAAAATCCGATGCCAAAAAAGTTTTAGGGGATATTGATGACTTAAACAGCTTGCAACTGCTGCATCGATTGCCCTTGTTACTTGCTTATGATATCAATAAATATTTAAAAAAGAAAATCGATAGCGAAAATCCTTATCCTGAAAAGAGAATTATTATAATGATTGACGGATATGAAGCGTTGTGGCGCGAAGTAAAAAATCCGGATGAAGATAAAGATGCATGGGTGCGCATTTTGGTTGAAAGAACACCTGGTGTGCTATTCGTTTTATTTGGAAGAGATAAAATAAGATGGGCAGAAAAAAATGAGGCTTTTGAAAAAATTCTGGATCAGCATTTAATTAAAGGGCTTTCAGATGAAGACGCGAACAGGTTTTTACAACTTTCAAATGTGGAAGAAGAAGAAATACGAAAACAGATTATTGAGACTTCTAAAAATTCAAAAACCCCGGAAGATGGCTGTCTTCCGTTTTATTTAGACCTGCAGGTAAAAACATACAGGAAAATTAAAAAATCCGGTAGAATACCCGGCCTGAACGATTTTAATAAGAATGATGATGATGTTATAAAACATTTCTTCGAGCATTTGCATCCTGATGTTGCAGGCGCAATTAAAGCGCTTTCGTTAGCGCCGTATGTCGATGAAGAAATAATAGAACTGTATGTTGCCAATAATTTTATTTCGCCCAACACCATCAGCTTAAAAAGCCTGGGCAGGCACTCGTTTATAAAAATCGATCAAAACCGCGCCATTATTCATGGATTAATGAAAGATATGGCAACCAAACAATTTCAGGAAGAATTTTCGTTGCGGTATAAAAAGATCAATGAAATATTATTTGAGTATTTTGAAGAAAAACTTCCCGATAC
>CAYYZJ010000614.1:0-2798 GCA_964475615.1 uncultured Flavitalea sp.
CTTTCTGCACGATCTATAGTATAAAAGCGGCCACTATGCTGGCCTATTCCAAAATTGAGCCTGATATCCGGCTAATGCTGGAAGATAAAAACGATAAGCCGGCGCCTGTAATAAGCCGCAAATCCCGGTTGAAATGGACTGATCCTAAAATAGGATTGATTGAGCTGATTTATTCGCTCAAAGAACAAGGAGCATTCAACAATGCAAAGGCTGATCTGAAAAATATCAAGGATTATTTCGAGGATGTTTTTTCTGTTGAGCTCGGCAATGCATACAGAGCATTCCAGGATATTCTTTCCCGCAAAACAGGATATACAAATTATATCGATAAGTTAAGAAATATACTTAACAGCAGAATTGACCAGATTGAAGACAAGCATATACGCTAGAGTATAGTCAAAGATGAATCCGTGAAAAGACGGATCCCCTCACCAATACCTTCCTCACTAACTCAGCCTGTTGAACAGCTCAACAGGCGTATTACAGAAAGTAACCCTTTCTTCCAGCGGTTCATATAAAAATCCTTCCTTTTCCAATTGGCGCAGGTGCCTGATCAGGTGATCGTAAAACCCGTCTGAATTGAGGATATAGATCCTTTTGCTGTGTATCTTCAACTGATTCCAGGTCAGCATTTCAAAAAATTCATCCAGCGTGCCGAAGCCGCCGGGCATTACAATGGCGGCATCGGCCCTTTCGTAGAGCATTCTTTTTCGGGTATGCATGTCCGGTACTATGGCCAGCTCCGTCAGCCCCTGATGCTGGCTTTCCCATTCTATCAGCAGCTCCGGAATGATGCCCATGATCCTGCCTTCATGGGCCAGTACGGAATCGGCCAGTATGCCCATCAGTCCCTTACTGCCTCCTCCGTAAACCAGTTTCAGCTTCAGCAAGGCGATCAGCTTGCCCATTTCCTGCGCATGTTGGGCAAAGACCGGATTGCTGCCTGTTCTTGAACCGCAAAAAACAACAACAGATTCGATATTCATACCGTAAGCGTATTCTTAAAATTAAAATTGAAGTTTTAAACTTGGATTTCCTAATTTTCCCCAATCAAATATAGCTGTACAACTTATTTTATGTCGCCTGCTCTGTTGTTTTCTTTTGTGCTGGGTTATTTCCTGCTTTTACTGGCAGTGGCCTGGCGCACTTCCCGCCACTCTACGAATGATTCTTTTTTTATCGGCAATAAAAGCTCCAACTGGATGCTGGTTGCCTTCGGCATGATCGGCACCCTGCTTTCCGGCGTTACCTTTGTGTCGGTGCCCGGAACAGTGGGCGATTTTGCAGGCGATTCATACAAGGCTTTCAGTTATTTTCAGGTAGTGCTCGGCAACTGGATCGGCGTTCTGATCATTGCGCTCGTGCTGCTTCCGTTGTATTATCGCCTTAACCTTACTTCCATCTACAATTACCTGCATACCCGCTTCGGCAATATCGCTTACAGGACCGGCGCATTGTTCTTCATCATTTCCCGCACCGTCGGCGCTACGGCAAGGCTGTATCTTGTCATTAATGTGCTTCAGGTTTTTATCCTGAATGAGATCGGCGTTCCTTTCGGCATTACGGCAACCGTGATCCTGCTCATGATCCTGCTTTATACTTTTGAAGGCGGTGTAAAAACGATCGTGTATACCGATACGCTGCAAACCACGCTCATGCTCACAGGACTGATAGTATGCATAGTTTACATCATGCAGCACCTGCATCTCTCTTTCGGCGGAGCGCTTCATGCGCTGAAACAAAGACAGTATACGCATATATTCAATACCGACATCAAAAGCAAAGGGCATTTCCTCAAGCAGATCGTCGGCGGCATATTCATCATGATCGCCATGACGGGGCTCGACCAGGAAATGATGCAGAAGAACATCAGCGTACGGAACCTCAGGGATTCGCAGAAGAACATGCTCTCCTCCAGCATCGTGCTGATGAGCGTGAACCTGCTCTTCCTGCTGCTGGGGGGATTGCTGTATTATTTTGTGCTGCAGCAGGGCGCCGTTTATCAGGATCACCAGTTATTGCTGAACGGCCGCAATGTGATCGGCGACGATCTCTTCCCCACCGTTGTGCTCCATTATATGCCCAGAGCTGTTTCCATCATTTTCATCATCGGCCTCATCTCCGCCCTGTTCCCCAGTGCCGACGGCGCGCTCACAGCCCTCACATCTTCTTTCTGCATCGATATCCTGGGATTGAAAAACCGCACCGACAAAACCGAAGCCCAAAAAAAGCGCATAAGGATGACCGTTCATATCAGCATGGCGCTGGTATTCCTCATCTGCATCCTTATTTTCAAATGGATAAACAATAAATCCATCATCAACATCATCCTCGACCTGGCGGGTTATACCTACGGCCCGTTGTTAGGCCTTTTTGCCTTCGGCATCTTCAGCAAACGCCGTTTGCCCAACACCTGGCTCATCACGGCCATCTGTCTGCTCATGCCTGCAATTTGCTATGTGCTCAGCAAAAATGCCGCTCAATGGTTCGGCGGCTTTCAGATCGGCATCGAACTCCTGCTCATCAACGGCCTGCTCACCTATCTGGGGCTGTTAATCATTTCAAAAAAACAAGGTAAGGCAAACTAATTTGCAGGGTTTTTCGTTAGGGACGGGATGCGGGGTACGGGATGCGGGGTACGGGATGCGGGATGCGGGATACGGGATACGGGATGCGAGATACGAGATGCGGGGTACGGGATACGGGATGCGAGATGCGGGATATGGGATGGGGGGTGGGGGAGTGGAGATGGGGGGTTTGGGGTATGGGTTTAGGGGGTGGGAGTGTATTGTCTAGAA
>CAYYZJ010000615.1:0-6498 GCA_964475615.1 uncultured Flavitalea sp.
TCTTTTTTAAACAGTCTTATTGCACTCAATATTAAAACCACGGAAGAACCGATAGTAAATGTTCCGGTTGGCGGCAAAACAGATGAACTTGAAATTTACATAAGCGAACAGTGTAAAGCAAAAGGACGTATTATGTATTACGGCACAGATAAGAAAATAAGCAACCTGGAAGGTGATGTCGATACAGCCATACAGCTTTTTAAGAATCTTGTGCCTGGGCTTCAGAAAAAATTGTTTGGCAGTAAAAATATTTTTCCCTGACAGATGAATTAAAAGAAACCGGGAATAAACAAAAGAGGCCGGAAAGAGGCATTATTTCGGGAGGCCACGAAAACCGGGATTACTCCTATCAGTAGCGGAGATATTACCCTCTTTTTGTGCTCTGATGGCCATCGGCAAAAAGAAGAAAGAACACCAGCCACACAGAGATCACTTTTTTGACAAGCATACTGTAGCCAATGGTTTACCGGATCTGCCTGATAACAAAAGGTCCAGGGAAGCGAAGTGTTGCTGAGTTTCGCCTGTGCGATTATAGAAGCCATACTATTTGAACCTAAGACTGTATAGCTAACTCCTGGTCTTGAAGTTCTGCAGATACCTGCATATATCTTGCCTTCAAAAAGCATTTTACCTGATTGGGACAATGGTATATTATATATTCCTCCCGCCAATATTTTAGCAATCTTCCAACTCCTGGTGTCTACTATGCTTGAACTGCTATTCTCATAAGATTTCGCTATTTGCTCTTTATATGGCTTTGAATCCTGACTGTTTTGCTGGCCGCCGAGGAGCACAGTTATGACAAACGATTTGCTAAGCATGTATGCCGCAGAAACATTCAGTGCAAGCCCTGGTTTTGCCCAACCAGCACTGCTGTCGGTATATGTTTTGCTTGAGAATTTTCCGATGGGCAATGAGGGGCCGAATGAAAGTTCTACTGAAAGCTTAGAATCCGGCTTCTGTGCGTGGGTTAAGCCTATACTAAAAAATCCTAAACTTAAACATACCAGTGAACTGCTCAAGCAGACTTTGGGTTGATACGTGATAAGTAGTGCAACCTGAAATTAAAAGTAAAAAAAGGAATAAAACTTGCGGGAAAACTCTTGGCATTTTTTCAGACTCTTGCCTTTTCATATTATTGGAAATTTGTTTTTAATAAAGGATATCCCCACTCTCGATATCAACGACGCAATTTCTATAATTATATGTCGTGCTTTTTTGCTTAATTTTTCTTTCAGTAGATGAACTATTTAATTTTTCTATTACGCCGGTCGTAATTATTGACGCGAAATCAACTAGAATATTCCCTGTTGAGGCAGTGTTAATTCTATTCGATTTGTGTATTTCCTTAAGTGAAAGCAAAGTATACATATCTGGCAATGTAAGAGGAATATAGAACTCAATGCTATTGTTCTTTCTATATAATTTTAAAAAAATATTTTTACCCAATTGTATATACAAATTATTTGAAACACAAATGGCCCAAGGAAATCCGGAATTAAGGAGCCTTGCACTATCATCAGGATTCATTTTGTACAGACTATCTTTTTCATTGAATACGATGGAAAATGTATCAGTGC
Source organism: uncultured Flavitalea sp. (assembly GCA_964475615.1). Classification (GTDB taxonomy): domain Bacteria; phylum Bacteroidota; class Bacteroidia; order Chitinophagales; family Chitinophagaceae; genus Puia. The sequence goes on from CAYYZJ010000615.1 coordinate 1,581, forward strand.
TTACTTGGCTCTTTTGAAAATCTTCAAAACTTTTGAATATGCCATCTTTCAAAACAGTAGACATTAGAATCGGTGCTTTCGACCATCTTTCTTTAGCCGGAACATTAATTTCAGCAATGGTAAGGTCCGTTGTATCTATAGAAAAGTCAAAAGAAACAGTGTCCTTAGTCCAATAGGATTTTTTTCTAGGTGCGGGTTCATTTGAGGGAGGAAATCCGCTATTAGGCAAACTTGCACAAGTAATCAACTCATTAAGCAAAAATCTTATCTCGCTGCCGTCTATATTAGCAATCGGACGCATAAAATAGATAAGCCTTAAAAATACAAGCTTCTTATAGCTATTGTATCCGGACTGCAAGTAGACGTCAGCAAAAAACCTTATATAATCCCGAGAATAATAATATCCGGTGTCTTTGGAAAAAATCCTTCTTCTATTGGTTTTAATAGACCTGCCATTATTGGGTATATATAATTCCTTAATATTTATCAGTAATGTCCTATCACCTTTTTTAATAGGTGAGATCGCATTTTCGATATAATTTTTTACAGCCAAGCTTGCAGGCTGATCAAAGGCTAAACTTGTTGCAGGATATTGCCCCGTTTCAAAATTGTATATTTTTGATGTATCTATTCTGTTATCAAGCACAACTACCTTTGAAAAAGGAACATATTTAATTTTCAAATGAGGCTTATGTGCTAATAGTTTTATCGAGACATTTTTTGTTTGTCCCTTGCCATTGAGTTGGCAGACAAAAACTATGAATAAAAATGCTCCTAATCTCACAAGCCTAGATATAATATTATTCATTTTTTATAAACTGTATTTTAACGCCATTTTGCAATTAGCAATTGCCAAAACAAAGTGTTCGCGAAATTGCCTGCTTGACCCGCAAACTCGGGTATTTTTTCTGTAATAACATCTAGCCATGCCGGACTGTTAGGTAAATCCCATACACCCCTATCAGGATAATCGGTATTTATTGCATCGGTGATAGATTTACCTATGTAGCCACCGGACTGGAAGGCACTTGAAACTTTCATCAAAAAGAATCGACAGGTCGTTATCTCATCATTCTCGATCATGACCGTTTCAGCCTTAATCTGGTCGAGGCCCTTTTAAAAATAAAAGAGCTGCAGGATAAATATAAGATTAAAGTCCTTGCTACTACAGACGCCTTCGATATAGACTTTACAGACCCTACTACTTTCATGATTCGAGCTTTCAAATACATGATGGCTGAAAGCGAGCTGCATAATATCCGCAGGCGAACGAAGAACGGTAAAATACAGGCGGCACTAAATGGCCGATTCCCAAGTACAGCTTCTTTTGGCTATATTAACGCAAGAGATGATCGCGATAAGCCGATACTTTTAATCGACAACGAAAAAGCGGCTATCGTAAGAAAAATATTTAATGAATATCAGCAATGATGGGAGAATGAGGCTAAACAAAGTTTCTGGTTGATTCAAGAACGATTAAACAAAAGACACATTGCCATTCAAAACAGAGAAGAAGTTCCCCTGCGCGGCGCTCTCAGATGTTGGTGCGGGCGCGAAGAAATCGCAATGGAATCTATCGAACCCACTCGCTTCACCCCTTAATACGCTGTAATGAATTGTCTCTCAAAGAGAAAGGGCTTCTTATCATCGAGAAGCCGTTGTCAAAAATCGGGATTACTCCCATCGGTACCTCGGATGGGAGTTGAACCCACACTCCCATTGCTGGGAACAGGATTTTAAGTCCTGCGCGTCTACCAGTTCCGCCACCAAGGTATGGAAGAAAAAAAAATTCCATCCGAAAGAATTGAATTCAAAGAGCGGAAGACGAGGCTCGAACCCGCGACCTCAACCTTGGCAAGGTTGCGCTCTACCAACTGAGCTACTTCCGCATTTTATTCAATTGGCAATGGGCAATAGGCAAATATTATACTCTCGCCGATTGCTTATTGCCTGTTAACTTCTAAGAACTTTACCGGGAGTGCAAAAATAGGAAATACCGCCTTACCTCAAAAATTTACTTGTACTGTGGAGTATACAGGGTATTGGAAGGCACATTCACATCCGGCTTGCCTTTATAACGATGCACATACAGCCCATAGCATCCTCCCAACAGAAAAGCCACTACACAAAATACCTGCAAATAAAACAGAAATACAGAAGAATTGACCCAACTGTAGGCAAAATCCTTTAACCGGGGGTTTTTGATCTCTTGTTCTTGATCCATGGTTTTTATTGCATTTGCGCGACAAAAATAATGGATTGACATTAAAAAATCAGCTTTTGCCCTTTACTATTTCCCCAAAAGTTTTCCTGCCCGCAATGAAATATTTCCAGACAATGCTATGCGGATACCATCCCTCCGATACGGCCTTTCTCTTTTCCGGAAAAATGCTCTGCCTTCTCCCCGCGATCAGCCATTTTACAAAGGCCAGATGCGCCTGCCAGATCGCTTTGAAATAAATGCCTTCGCCGGCCAGCAGCGATTTCCAGGCAGAGATCAGATCCAGCAGGATGCGCAACGGTATCTTCCAGACCGCCTGTAAAAAAGGAAGGTTTTTCGCCAGCATGATCAGGTTATTCCTGAAATTGAGAAATACCTTCCGCTCATTGCCCTTGGGCAAAGTGCCTCCGCCTACATGGTATACCACGGACTGCGGGCAGGCATACACGTGATACCCCGCCAGTTGAAGCCTCCAGCAAAAATCGATCTCTTCCTGATGGGCGAAAAAATATTCATCCAGTCCCCCGAGCTGATGATAAAGACCGGCCTTTACGAACAGTGCGGCCCCGCTGGCCCAGAACACAGGCGCAGCCTCATCGTACTGGCCATTGTCCTTTTCACAAACATCGAACACCCTTCCCCTTGCAAAAGGATAGCCCAGGCAATCGAGCCATCCTCCGGCAGCGCCTGCATATTCAAACCGGTCGCGCTCGGCATAGCTCAACAGTTTCGGCTGGCAGGCGCCTATTGCCGGATTTTTTTCCATCAGCTCAACAACAGGTTCTATCCATCCGGGCTTCACTTCCACATCCGAATTGAGCAATACGTAATAATCGCTTTGAATTTTTTTCAGCGCTTCATTGTATCCTTTGGCAAATCCGTAATTACGGTCGAGGGCAATGATCCGCAGTTGGGGATAATGCTGCTGCAAAAAAGCAATGGAATCATCGGTGGATGCATTGTCGGCAACGATCAGTTCCTGGTTGGGATAAGTGCCGGCAAGCACAAAAGGAAGAAACCTTTCCAGGAACTCCCGTCCGTTCCAGTTCAGTATAACGATGGCTATTTTGGGTGTCAATTGAATATTTAGATTTAATAGTTAAGATTTTCGCGCTGAGGCTACCGATAATCCAGGTCAAATATTAAATATAAAATCTTAAATATTAAATAAATTCGGATCATGATTGTACAGCTTAACTGGCGGCTCCTGCTGGGCATTCTCGCCATCGGCATCGAGAGCGGAACCATTTTTTACTCCCAGTACCTGGCCAAAAAGATCGCTGCCGAAGAGCGGCAGAAGGTAGAGCAATGGGTAGCTGCCAGCAAAGCCGTCCTGAACAATCCTTCCATGGATCTCACTCTTCCCAACCTGATCCGCAATGAGCAGCAGTCCATCCCCATCATCGAAACCAATGAAAAGGACAGCATCATCAGCTTTATCAATCTCGATTCGGCAAAGGCCGCACGCAACAAAACCTATCTCCCCGGCAAGCTTAAAGAATACCGTTCGCAGAACCGCCTGCTGGAAATAAAGTTCAGCGATACGCCCTATATTGCCAACCGCTATTATTACGGTCATACGAGGCTGTTAGATCAGGTGCGGTATTATCCGCTGGTGCAATTGTTCATTGTTGCGCTCTTTGTGTTCCTCATCATTTATTCCCTCACCGTCAGCAACCGCGCCACGCAAAACCAGGTATGGGCGGGCATGGCCAAGGAAACGGCCCATCAACTGGGCACGCCCATTTCCTCTTTACAGGGCTGGCTGGAGATGCTGAAGGAAGATGAAAAAAATGCCCCGATCAGCAGGGAGCTGCAGAAGGATATCGACCGGCTGCAACTGGTGTCAGACCGCTTCAGCAAGATCGGAAGCACCCCGCACCTCGAACGATCCAATCTGGTTGCTCAAATCGAGCGCATGGCAGAATATATCAGGAAAAGGACTACCGACAAAGTGCATATCGGCATCGAAACGCATGGAGTAACCATGGTGATGGCCGATATTTCCCGGCCATTATTCGACTGGGTGATCGAGAACCTGCTGAAAAATGCGCTCGATGCCATTGAAGGAAGGGGGAATATTACGATAGACATCCGCGAAAATCCGGGCGATATCTCTATCGATGTGAGCGATACAGGCAAAGGGATCACGGCCACCAATATACGCCGTGTGTTCAAGCCGGGCTTTACCACAAAAAAGCGGGGATGGGGACTGGGACTGAGCCTGTCCAAGCGCATCATCGAACAATATCATAAGGGAGAGTTGTTTGTGAAGCAATCCGAACCGGGAAAGGGAACGACGTTCAGGATTGTGCTGAAGAAATGAGTTTACAGTTTATAGTTTACAGTTTGCAGTTCCGATTTTAGGGATTTGTTCCGGCACTGATTAAGTTTGAAAGATATGCGGGGATTCGCTATTTTTGCAGCTCACCTCAACAGTCTATAAACTGTAGACTGTAAACCGAAAACTGAAAACCAATGCGGCGGTGGCGAAACTGGTAGACGCACTACTTTGAGGTGGTAGCGCCCGAAAGGGTGTGAGAGTTCGAATCTCTTCTGCCGCACATGAGATGGCTTACAATGAATTGAACTTCAGTTTGTTGTAAGCCATTGTTACTTTATCGCCTACAAAATAAACGGATCGCACCAAACATAAATATTTTTCAAGTATATTCATTTTTCATCGGCATGTTTTTG
>CAYYZJ010000616.1:0-5150 GCA_964475615.1 uncultured Flavitalea sp.
TAAGCAAAAGAAAGTTTGCTGAAATCGGTTACGGAGCGGGCGGCCAGGCTGTCGGCCTGTTGTTGCCGTTGCGCCGGCTTTGGGGTATTGCTGTTACATGCCGCCAGCAGCCAAAGAGCGGCTATGTTGATGATTCTGTAATGCATGTTTCGATTTTTTAAATATCAAAATTATGTTTTAGAAAGTTTTTTTCTGTTAAGCCATTTATAATAAAGCACGAGGCCGATGCTTACCATAATTATTTGGGCCAAGGCCCAGAACATGGTGCTGAAATCCTTGACCGCTTTGCCGAAGCCGCCCAGGAATTCGTGCTTGTGAAAGAAAGCAAAGCTGTATCCTTCATAAAAGCTCCGGCGGTTGCTGTGTTTGGAAAGCCTGCCTGTAGCTGTTTCCACATAAAATCTTTCCCGGTGAGGATATTCCAGCTTCCATACCGGAAGCAATTTATCTGCAAAGGTATAATCATCGTTGAATTGAGTGATCAGCTTTGCCGATCGGATGCTGTTTTGCGCCCGGCCGCTGAAGCGGGAAGCCAGGTACCGGGCATATTGTTCTTCGCCGTTTTCGAGCATGCGGTAATCGCCGGCATGCAGATAGAAAACCGAAGGAGCTGCGGTGCTCATGCTTTTCATCAGGTCTTTGGTGCGATTGCCATTGGAAGAAAGCGCATATACCTGCCAGTAATATTCCGAATCCATCTTCACCAGGCCGATATTGGCAACGGGAGCCTGCGCCGCAGATAGCATTTTGCCGATATCCGGATTTGCCTGCGCGGCATCGAGACGAGGATAAAGCGGCCTTTCCAAAGCTGCGCCTGAAGCCAGTTTGCTGCAGGCGTGATAGCAGCCGCTGAAGCTGAACATGAGGGTAAAGAGCGAAACGGCGATTGCCGTAAACCGGTGCAGGCGCCTTGTTCTGCCATTTGCTTTTTTACTTTTGGTGATAAAGAAAATATAGATACCCATCAGCGCAGTGATGAATGCAAGACCTGAGAAAAATATCTCCACCAGCAATTTCCATTTCCCCAGAAAGCCGATCCATTGCCAGGTATGCAGCATGCTGAACAGCGTGTTGAATGCCGCTCTTTTGCTGTCGGCCGCAAAGGCAAAACGATCCTGCGCCGTTTCCACATAAATGCGGATGCCGTCGCTTCTTTCGAAAGACACTTTGTATACGGGCAGGATGCGGTTGATGCTTTGATAAACGTTATCGTACGACCGAAGCAACAGCACGTCTTTTACCGGCGCGCCTTTAGGCGGGTTCAATACATAATCGGCCGCTGCCTCGCAGCAATCGTGCAAAGCAGCAGCGGGCCTGGTTGAAGGAGGTCTTGATGCGCGCTCCCCTCCTTCCAAAAATATTCTGGCCAGGTATTGTGCATAGAGCCAATCGCCGTAGGTCAGGATCCTCCCGCTGATGGCGCTGATGTAGAGCAGCTCATCGCGATGCGGAAGCTTCAACTGATAGAACCAGTTTGTATCGATATGCACCAGCCTCACCATGTTGAATGAATCGATCCGGTGCAGCTTCAGCGCTGCTGCCAGGGGCATTTTTATTTTAGCGGTATCTATCGCCACAGGCGTTATTGCCTGCGTGGCTATGCGCGGACGGATATTCGTCATCACCGGATGCAGGAACCCGCTGCCCGCCCATAGCAGCACCGGTATCGCGATGATGAGCGAACAGGTGCGGTGCCATTTGTATATATTCCTGCGGATCATTTTGAAAAAGCATATTTGAGTTTGATGCCTCCATAAAAATTAATGCCGGGCGAAGGATTGAACCAGGCCGCAGGCTCGCCGTTGGCATCTGCATTGAGACTGATCAGCGAACTGTATTTGGCATCGAACGCATTGTTCACTCCGGCAAACAGATCAAAGCCGAAATGACCCGTCATGGTTTTATATCCCAGCTTGGCATTTAATAAAGAATAGGCATTGGAATAGGCCGTGTTGGCATCATTCATCGGAGCCCTATCATAATAATAGAACACGGTATTGAAATAGATGCCGGGTTTGGTATCGATATCGACGCCGGCAACCAGGTTAAAAGGCACCACGCCGGTAACCTTGTTTCCTGAATTGTCTTTTTTGACAATGCTGTAGCTGCTCCAGTCGAAAGTTTCGACCAGATAATTTTTAAACCGGTAATCTGCTTTGCTGATGCTGATCCAGGGCTTGAGCAGCGTTATGGTTCTTTCCCTGTCGCCAAGCGCCAGGTAAGACAGCGTGGCTTCGATGCCTTTCTGATCCGTTTTGCCGGCATTGCGGTATTGCGTGTTTCCGTAGGCATTGACCATCGGAACAATGGCATTGCTGAGGAACATCCGGTAAGCGGTAATATCGTAATTCAGTTTGCTGCCGATATCTCCCCTTATCCCTATTTCATAGTTCACGCCGTCTTCAGGCCTGATTGACGTGTTCAGTGTTCCATCGAAATTATTGATCTCCCAGGTTGGAGGCGGCGAATAACCATAGCTGATGCTGGCATGGGCCGACATATTTTTGTTGATGACCTGCACCAGCCCGATGCGGGGCGAAAGCTTGGCAGCGAAACCGATCCTGCCTGTAAAATTCGCTGTTGAATCCGCCATCAGGTCTTCTACATCATAATAGAGCTTATTGTAACTGGCCCCGAGCGTAAGAAACGTTTTTGAAGGAAGATCGAGCTCCGCCTGTGCAAACGCAATATTGGAATGCGAGATCAGGATCAGGTCTTCGGTCATGGCGCCGGGCTCGGGCCAGGTGCCCGGCTTGTCGTTGGTGATCTGGAATTGATTGTCCAGTTGATGCTGGTACTGGTATTCATCGCCCAAAGTAAACCGGGCTTTCAGCTTTCCGAACGCAGTTGAATAAGTAAATCTTGTTCTGGCGCCATAGCCGCCCGTGCTTTCTTTCAGGTATCCGTTATAGCTTGCGCTTTCGCCGAAAGGATGATCGAGCGTTTGAAACGATCCGTATACGCTGCTGGTGTTTTGAAATTTATCGTTGAACCGGTATTGCTGCGATGCGCCGAGCATGGTGAAATCGTATTTTTTTACCGAAGTCTTGTTGTCCTTGCAGAATTGAACGGCCTGCTGCGGGTTCTGCGCAACCTGCGCACTGTCGAGCCCGCCGGCAATGCCGAAGCCTCCTGTAGCATGATTGATGAAAAAGCTGACGGTTCTTTTTTCACCGGCCATGATCTGCGAAAAAAGATTCAGCACGGTTTTTTTAGACCATCCGTTTTCGCGATAGCCGTCGTAATGCTGATCAACGAAATTGGCAGCTACATTAAAATGTTCGCCGCCGGTTTTATAGTGGGCATTGAAACGGTTCAATCCATAGGAGCCGCCGGTATACCCTGCTTCGAGCTGGTCTTGACCGAAAGCGCCTTTACTGCTTTTGAAGAGGATCACGCCGCCGTTGCCGGAGCCATAGAGGCTGGCAGAAGGGCCTTTCAATATTTCCATGCTGCCGATGAGGCTTGGGTCGATGTCCACTCCATGCGAGGCAGTGCCGTCGGGCGATGAAAGCGGAATATCGTTCCAGTATAGTTTGATATTGCGGATGCCCCAGGGATCGCTGATCACGCTTCCGCGGATGGAGATGCGGTAATCGCCGGGAACATAATCTTCCATTTTAACTCCCGGCACGGTGTTCAATGCGTCTTTGATGTCGATATTGCTGCCGCGCTGAATTTCTTTCGACGTGAGCAGGGCAATAGAGCCGGCAGTCTCCATCAGCCTGCGGTTGTTTTCATAACCGGTAACAGTAACCGAATTCAGGTGATTGCCGTTGCCCGTCATTTCAATATTCAGAAATTCCGTATTGCCCGGAACCCTGAGCTGCCTGGTTTCATAGCCTATATAAGAAACGGTGATGGTAGGGCTATTCAGGGGCAGTTCAAATTCGCCTTTTTCATTGGCGCTGGTGCGGGCATCGCCCGATGCAATGGTGGCGCCCGCGAGGATATAGCCGGTCTGCAGGTCAGTGACTTTCCCTTTAAGGATATGCTGTGCACTGGCCAATACCGGCATGATCATGATTAAACAGATGATTGCTGGTTTCATGTGAAGTTGAATTGGCAGTATTAAAAAATAGAGAGGGCATAACAGGCTATCTGTTATGCAAGCGTAAGAGAAGGATCAGGCGCGAATGGCAGGAGGATGAAAAATATCCGATGAGCGATCGACAGGTAAGCCTGTTTGGTAAGGAATTGTTTTGATGATCCGGTCAGTTTCCGGAACGCGGGGACTGCCTGCAAAAAAGCAGCGTGATGAAAGCGGGATCTGGTTTTTGCCCGCCGATTTGTTTTCAGGATTTTCCTGGTCTTTTTTCTCTTCCTGTTTCATTTTTTTCATCACCAGGCATTTCCCTTCGCAATGCAGTTGAGGCAGGGCCTTATTCTCGCATCGCAGAATATAGGCGTCGGTGTTGGTATAATAATCCAGGATGATGAGGTTTTTGCTGAAGGTCTGTGCAAGAAACCCGGCGAGGATGAAAAAAGCGGCGAGCTGTTTATATAGTAGTTCTTTGTTCAACGGAGCAAAGATAGGGAAATCTGAGGTCTGAAGTCTGAGGTCGGAGGTCGGAGGTTGAAGGTTGAAGGTTTGAGATCAGGAAGCCGGAATTTTATCGGCTCATACCTTATACCTTATACCTTACACCTCCAACCTCATACCTCCGACCTCATGTACTTACTCCGGTAATCGGCGGGCGACAGGCCCGTTACTTTTTTGAAGACCGAGCGGAATGCCTTTCCATCGGCATATCCTACTTCATACATCACTTCATTTACATTCATGGCGCCGCTTTCGAGTTTCTTTTTGGCGGCTTCAATTTTTACACGCTGAATGTATTCGATAGGCGTATTGTTGGTGGCTTTTTTAAAACGCCGCTCAAAATGCCTGCGGCCGATGGCAAAGCGGGTGGAGAGGTCTTCCACCGAAATCCGTTCGGTAACATTCTGCTCGATGAATTCCTGCGCCTGCCTGATGGGCTCGTCCTCATGCTTTTTTTGTCCGCTGAACATAACAAAGGGCGACTGGCTCTTGCGGTCTATTTCCAGCGCATACATTTTTGTTGCCATGATGGCCATATCGCGGCCTGCATATTTTTCCACGAGATGAAGCAGCAGGTTCCAGTAGGAAGTAGCGCCGCCGCTGGAAT
>CAYYZJ010000617.1:0-2767 GCA_964475615.1 uncultured Flavitalea sp.
TGAAAGAAAACCCTTTGGTTTCCATTGTTACGCTTACCTGGAACCAGACAGATATTACCTGCGAATTCCTGGAATCTACCAGAAAGCTCACCTATAAAAATTACGAGATCCTTGTTTGCGACATGGGTTCTAAAATTGACCCTACAGAACAGATCCGTCGGGGCAATTACCCTAATACCCGCGTGTTAAGAAGTGAAAAGAACCTGGGATTTACCGGAGGGAACAACTGGGGCATGCGGGAAGCTAAAGGGGACTTCATATTTATCGTGAATAACGATACCGAAGTAACTCCCGACCTGCTGACCGTTTTACTCGAACCCTTCTACAATGATCCTTCCATCGGCGTTACCTGCCCCAAGATCAGGTTCTACTATCATCCCGACATAATACAATATGCCGGCTTCCATCCCATTGCAGTATATACAGGGCGGGTAACCGCAATAGGCAGCAAGGAGGTAGACAGGGGCCAGCATGAAACATCCGGCTATACTCATGGGGCCCATGGCTGCGCCATGATGGTAAAAAAGGAAGTGATCGAGAAAGTAGGCATGTTTCCCGAAAAGTTTTTTATTTATTATGAAGAATGGGACTGGAGCACCCGGATCCTGAAAGCCGGCTATAAGATATATTATCAGGCCAAGGGACTGATCTATCACAAGGAATCCGTCACCATGGGCAAGCAAAGCGCCATCAAGGTGTATTACCATACCAGAAACCGCATTTTATATATGCGCAGAAATATAACACCGCCCCAGTTCCTGGTATTCGCAACTTTTTTTATTTTGTTCACGGTTCCTAAAACAGTATTGAAATATACGTTTACCAGACAATTTAATCATTTGAAATCGTTTATAAAAGGGATCACCTGGAATCTGACCACTTCCAAGTATTCGCCCGTTTAATTAAATAAAAGTAAAACCCTGATAATGCCTAAATCATTAATTACCGGAGGAGCCGGGTTTATCGGTTCTCATGTGGCCAAACACTGCCTTGAACTGGGGCATGAAGTTATTGTACTGGACGACCTGAGCGGAGGCTTTGAAGATCATATACCCGCCGATGCCGGATTTGTGCATGGCAGCGTTACCGATGCCGCCCTGGTGAGCAAACTTTTTGAGGAATACCGGTTCGATTATGTATACCACCTGGCTGCCTATGCGGCAGAAGGCCTCTCGCATTTCATACGCCGTTATAATTACAATACCAATCTTATCGGCAGCATTAACCTGATCAACGAATCGGTTAAGCATAAGGTAAAATGTTTTGTGTTCACTTCTTCCATTGCAGTATATGGAAAAGGGCAGTTGCCGATGACCGAGGAAATGACGCCGGTTCCGGAGGATCCTTATGGCGTATCAAAATATGCCGTGGAGCTCGATCTTAAAGCGGCCCATGAAATGTTCGGGCTGAATTATGTTGTATTCCGGCCCCACAATGTGTACGGCGAAAACCAGAATATCGGCGATAAATACCGGAACGTAATCGGCATATTCATGAATCAGATCATGCAAGGCAGGCCGCTTACTGTTTTCGGCGACGGAGAGCAAACAAGGGCCTTCAGTTATATCGACGATGTGGCCATCCCGATCGCCAGATGCGTATCTATTCCTGCTGCGCTGAACCAGGTATTCAATGTAGGAGCCGATAAGCCTTATACAGTAAATGAGCTGGCCAAGGTAGTTGGCGATGAGTTCGGAGTAAAGCCGGACATCAATTACCTTACTGCCAGGAATGAGGTTATGCATGCTTATTCCGACCATAGCAAGGCACATCGTATCTTCGGTGATCCTACCGGCATCGACCTCAAAGAAGGTATTAAACGCATGGCCGCCTGGGCAAAAAAAGTAGGCGCCCGCCAAAGCAAGGAATTCGACAATATTGAAATTACCGAAAAGCTGCCGGACGGATGGGGAATAAAAAAAGCAGTTTCCCTTTGATTTTGCATGGCAGCGTCAACAAAAATAAGGGTTCTCGAATGCATACGGCAGGGGCAGATAGGAGGAGGAGAATCGCATCTGCTGAGCGTGGTTGAAAATCTCGATAAAACCAAATTCGATCCCATTGTTCTTTCATTTACTGATGGCCCGATGATAGAACGCCTGAAGGCGATGGGCGTGGAGACCCATGTGATCTTTACAGAAAGGCCTTTCGATTTCCGGAAATGGGGAAGTGTTAGAAAGCTGCTTAAACAAAAGCAGTTCGACCTGATTCATGCCCATGGTACCAGGGCCTGCTCCAATATCATGTGGGCGGCAAAAAACCTGGGGATCCCGGTCGTATATACTGTTCATGGCTGGTCATTTCATCCGGATCAAAACAGCCTGGTGCGCCGCGTAAGAATTATGGGAGAACGCTATCTTACATCCAGAGCCGACAGGAATATATCCGTATCGGCTTCCAACCAGCAAACAGGGAAAGATCATATCGCCGGCTTTGAATCACTGGTCATCAACAACGGAATAGACCGGAATAAATTCTGTCCAACCCGTACTTACCGGGATATCAGGAAGGAGCTGGGCATTGCTGCCGATGAAATACTCGTACTATTTATTGCGCGGTTTACTGCGCATAAGCAACCCCTGACCCTGATCAGGGCTTTTGGTGATGCCTTGAATACAATTCCGGCCATGCATTTGCTGATGGTTGGCAACGGCGATCAGAAAGAAGAAGCCCTGCAACTGGCGGAAACGGAAAAACTAATCTCCAAAATAAGCTTCCAGCCTTTCCGGCAGGATGTACCGGATATACTGGCTGCCGCAGATATTTT
>CAYYZJ010000618.1:0-5138 GCA_964475615.1 uncultured Flavitalea sp.
ATGCCAATAAAGAACCGATGTTCTCTGAAGAGCAGCGGCTCAAATGGATCCAGGAAATTTATGCCGATAATCCCAAAGTGAGCGCGGTGGTATACGAAGGACTGACCGTAGAATGCTGCAAGCGCGTGGGCGCCAATTTTATTTTAAGAGGCATCCGTTATGTGAACGACTTCGAATACGAGAAAGCCATTGCCGACATGAACCGCAGCCTCGATCACAATATCGAAACCATTTTCCTGACCTGTCTTCCCCAATATACTTCCGTCGCCTCCACCCTGGTGAGGGATGTGATCCGCAACGGCGGCGATGTATTTCAGTTCCTTCCCGAAGTGGTTGCCCGTTCACTGAAAAGTAAAAGTAAAATATAGCATGCCTATATGGTTCAACCCATCGCTGACGCTGGAGCAGTTACGATCGCTCGGAAAACAAACCATGAATGAATACATCGGCATCGAGTTCACGGAGTTGGGCGAAGATTATCTCAAGGCCAGGATGCCGGTAGATCATCGTACGCAGCAGGCTTATGGAATATTGCATGGAGGCGCTTCAGTAACATTAGCCGAAACGGTAGGCAGCGTGGCTTCGGTGCTGGTAGTGGATCCTGCAAAATATTATTGTGTGGGGCTGGAGATCAATGCCAATCATATCCGGAGCGTGAGGTCGGGATTTGTGTATGCTGTGGCCAGTCCCATTCATCTGGGCAGGTCAACCCATGTATGGGATATCCGGATCGTTGATGAAGAGGGGAAGCTGGTCTGCATCAGCAGACTGACCACTGCAGTGCTTGCTCATCCGGTAGAGAAACGGCAATGATCATTTTATTGTGCGCCCTCCTGCTTTCAGCACATCGATTATTGAAGGATAGGTTTGCTTCAGCAGTTCCGGTATTGCTGCTTCAGCAGCCCATTTAAGCGCCGTGATCTCCTCTTCCAGTTGCGGCACCAGGGTTTGATCCGCATCCGCCTGCATCGCATACCAATGGGTCTGCTTTAAAAAATGTTTGCCGTTTTCATCGTAAGTATGATAGGTGATGAACAGGGCATCTTTGAGTATGATGTCTTTTAAACCGGTCTCTTCCTTCACTTCGCGCAAGGCGCATTGCTCCGGCGTTTCCCCGGGATCCATCTTGCCCTTGGGTAGATCCCACTTTTTTCTCCGGAACATGAACAGCACTTCTTTTTTCTTATTCTCTACCAGTCCGCCTGCCGCCTCCACGATCACGAATTTTTTCCAGAAGGCTTTTTTCAGTTCATCCAGACTAGCGTGATAGAATATGCCTGCATGTATCTTTTCCTGGCGCATTTCATGGATCATGGCATTGACGGCCGCACTCGAGAACTCGTCGATAAAAACGGCATCGTCATGATGCGCATAACCATTGATCTCCTTATCGATCTCATCGCAGAGAAAAAGGGGCTTGTCGGAAAAATAAATTTTGATATACATAGAAAAGTGTAAGGTATGAGGTGTAAGGTAGGGGGCAATTTCCTTCAATAGTTAATTAATGTTTTTGTTTTGCTTGTTATTTTAATACCAGCTTAAATGGCGACAGAACCAAATATAAAATAAACAATACCACTGTAATCCAGTAAGTTACTGCTAATGAATGATTATAACTATTCTGCACAGGCTAAAATTGAGTAATAAATTTTCTTAAAGGCTTTGAAATACAAAGTGATTTTATTTAACTTTTAAATGCAAAGTACTTTTTATCCCTTATAAACTCAACAATGTGAAGATTTCAAGAACAAAATTCGTCATTTTATATCCTGTCAAATTTGTTTTGATAGGACCATTATCGTTTTTAGGTAAGGATCCGGATCCTGCGCCACCCGTTTTGATTCTTGCGTTTGCTTTTTACTGGACTGCCATCGCATTAGTTCTTCATTATCTCCTCAGTAAAATATTCACTCGCAAAAAGCGTGAATAAGTATCATCAGCATATTCCGCCATCGGTTATTTCGATGACCTGTAGTAGATGCGCCAAAAACATTTCAGTCGTACGTCATTAATATACAGTTATGAATAGAATGGAAGAAATATACTATGAAGCAAAGGCTGACAAATGGTTTAAGCGGTTTGCTGTTTTTTGTCGCATTGCCCTGGCAGCGAGCTTTATTCCAACAGGCTACATTAAAATCATTGGTGAACGGTTCGCCAGCGGCCTGCCGTCCAATAACCCTTTAGGGCATTACTTCGCTGCTTTACATCTGACAGGATATTATTATACCTTTATTGGAATTGCTCAAATCATAATAGCCATATTATTACTAATTCCGAGAACTTCCTTTCTTGGTGCACTGATGTATTTTCCCATCATCGTTAATATTTGTGTGCTGACTTATGCTACCCGCTTCGACGGTACCCGGGGCATCACGATGATCGTATTGGCAAACTTGTTTTTATTAATTTGGGATTATGACCGCTTAAAACACATTTTGCCATTTAAGCAGCCCAAAGCAGAGCCGCCTGTGTTAAAAAAGCCCCTGGGTAAGCGCCTTCGGGTTATATTTTTTGGAAGTGTCATCGCAGTCTTAGCCATTATTATTATCGGTACTTTCTATTTATATGAGATTGTGCCGGGCAACTCCGAAGCTGAATGCAGAAATCAATGTGCTTCCAGCAAAAACCCCGCGGCTTGCGAAATTTTCTGCGACTGCATTTATAGTCAGGGTCAACCGCTGGATAGTTGTTTGGCCACTTTTAATAAGGCGAAAAATATCCGCAGACCTGATGTGAAGTAGCTGCCTGACAATCTCCGTCCACATCCGCTTTCCTGAAATATTTGAAATGCCTCTTGCAATAGGAGCACCAAGGCCATTCTGAAGAAAATAGGACAAGCATAACAATGATCTCTGTCTTTTTAGAAAAGGCGTTAGCCAACCGGGTGAACCAAAATATTTATTTTCAAACTGGGACACTACCCGCACATTTTCTTCTACCTTCGCGGCATGACGAATGAAAAAGCCGTTGCCGAAAAGCTGCTACAAATTAACGCGATCCGCTTAAATCTGAAAGAACCCTTTACCTGGACATCGGGCTGGAAAAGCCCCATTTACTGCGACAACCGCAAGGTGCTCTCTTTCCCTTTTATCCGCGATTTCATCAAATCGGAAATGTGCAATGTTATTTTCGACCAGTTTCCGGAAGCCGAATGGCTTGCCGGAGTGGCCACTGCCGGCATAGCCTGGGGCGCGATGGCTGCCGACCAGCTCAAGCTGCCTTTTATTTATGTGCGATCCAAACCCAAAGAACATGGACTGGGTAACCAGATAGAAGGATTTTTTGAAAAAGGCAGGAAGACCATCGTGATCGAAGACCTGATCTCCACCGGCAAAAGCAGCCTGCAGGCAGCCGATGCATTGAAGCAGGCCGGACTGGATGTAACCGGAATGGTATCTATTTTTACCTATGGCTTCGATGAGGCAGCCAAATCATTTGAAGCGGCCGGATTGCCCTATCGCTCCCTGACCAATTATCCGACCCTGATCGCACTGGCCATCGAAAAAGGAATTGTTTCTGCAGAGCAGCAGGAAATTTTGTTAAAGTGGCGGGAAGATCCGGCCAATTGGAAAGGAGTTTTGTAAATTCGATCACTCAAAATCAGATACAATGAAAAAGCTATCTATGATTGTCTGCCTTGTGTTGGGCATATCTGTTTTATCCTTCAGCCAGGTTGTAAAAAAACCAGGAGGTGTTGAAGTGGCTACCATCAAAACGCCGACTGTTCAGTGCGAAGAATGCAAGCAGCGCATCGAAAGCTATCTCAGCCGGGAAGATGGTGTTCAGAAAGTGTCGGTGGACTACAAGAAAAAAATCACCAAGGTCACCTATCTCACCGACCGCACTACTTATGAAAATGTAAAAACGGCGATTGCCAATGTAGGTTATGATGCCGATGATGTAACTGCAAATCCCGAAGCATATCAAAAACTGCCCAAATGCTGCAAAAAGCCTGAGGACGGCGGCGGGCACGGAAAAGTGAATTAGTATTTTACTTCAACAGGAAATTTTGATTCGTTGGCTCCCAGCTCCGAAGCAGCAGCGTTGCTGAGGCGGATGGTGAGGCCGGCGCTTTCTTTCATATCGGGCAACTGTCCCAGCACTTTTGCATAGATGGCTTTGTTGGAACCGGGGTTTGTTACTTTGATGATGGTGCCTACAGGCACGTTGTTCATCAGCGCATAATATTTTCCATCGTCCCATCCGCTGACGCTTTTGAAGATCCCGGCCTGCCCGTTTACCGTTCTGTTATTGCCTGTATATTCTGTGCTGAAATACCCTCCTGCCGAATGATTGGCGGCATAGGTATTGACCCGGCTTACATTGACCGCTTCCACGGCCGTGGTTTTATTGGATGCCGGCGTTTGCGTTTTGATCAAAGGGTCTGATATCTTATCCGACTTCGGAGAATCTTTGGATATTACCGGCGCTTCTTCTTTTTTCGTTGTAATGCCGGTTGATGCAATGGTTTTATCCGGATTGGTTCCGGCCAGTGCCGATTGCGCCGTTTTTACTTTCAGGAATCCCACAATGAGGTTCAGGCCGGCCCTGGCCTGGTCGCGGCTGATATGATTCCATTTTTCCAGGCTTTCGATCGGCACTTTATTATAGACTGTACTGATATGGTACATCCATTCCTTTTCCTGGATGGTATGATAAAGCGGCACCAGGCTTTCGTCGGCGGCTTTTGTTCCGGTCTGTGAAAAATTGGAAGCGGTCAGCGGGATCTTCAACTGCTGGCCGATGTTCAGGGGCTGGTTAATGGTCAGTCCATTGAAAGGAGCTATTTCTTTTGGACTGATATTATACAATCGCCCCACGCTGTACCAATTCTCTTTTGCATCCACGGTATGTTCGAGGTAGAATTTGCCTTTTTCGCCCTGGATGACCAGGGGATTTGATTGAGACCATGAGAGAGTAACCGTAGAAAGAACGGCCAGACAGGCCAGCAGCAGTTGTTTCAGGGGCTTTTTATTAATGAACGCAATGATGGGGAAATATTGTAAATGAAACGCTAAAATGTGGATGCGGGATACGGGATGCGGGATACGGGATACGAGACGCGGGATACGAGACGCGGGATGCGGGATACGAGACGCGGGATGTGGGATACGAGACGCGGGATGCGGGATACG
>CAYYZJ010000619.1:0-5950 GCA_964475615.1 uncultured Flavitalea sp.
TGTCCATTTCCGGCTGGCTGATCTTCGAATACCTGAATTTTTTTGTAAAGATCAACTGGTACTATCCCAAGGCGGAGCTGATCCATCACGACGAATTCCTGCTCTATGCCGTGATCGGTTCCTCCGGCCTCATGCCGATGGCTTTTGAATGGTTTCACCTGCTGCGCACCGTCAACTTTTTTAAATTCCGTTACAGCCATGGCCCAAAGATCAAAGGATCTCCAAACCTGAAATTGATTTTGCTGATCATTTCTTTTGCCGGTCTTTTTGCATCGGCCTTCTGGCCCGATAAACTTTTTTTCATACTTTGGCTCGCTCCCATGATCATTTTAACCGTGGTGCTGGAATGGCTGGGAATATGGACGCCTTTTATTCCGGTCAGGGATGGCGACTGGTCGCAACTGGCATTGTTTTCGCTCACCTATCTCATCCAGGGTCTTTTGCTGGAAAGCTGGAACTACGCCAGCGCGATGCATACGGCAACCGGCATCGTGACTTTTAATCCTGCATACTGGCAGTACAGTATCCCTTATGTCGATATCCTGCCTATTTTTGAAATGCCCGTTCTTGGTTATCTTGGCTATGTTCCATTCGGCGTGTATTGCTGGATCTGGTGGATCGCGATCGCTTTTTTGCTCGATATTCCGGCAGGTTATACATTCAGCAAGCATTTCCGGTAGCCGGCAAAATATCTTCAAGTGAAACGGATACTGCTTATATCTTGTCTTCTGCTCTGGCGGCTTTTTTCAGCCGGTGAAACCATAGTATGGAACAGCACGAAAGAATCACTCTCCATTGGCCGGCAGGTGGACATACTGGAAGATAAGACCGGGGCCTGGAGCATTGACCAGGTCAGCAGCCTGTCTTTTTCCAATCGATTTATACGATCTGAAAAAAATGTGCTGCATTTCGGATTCACTCAATCGGTGTTCTGGCTCCGGTTTACTCTCGATAATCATTCCCCGCAAAACCTCGTGCTCGAAATAGCGCATGCCTTCCTGCCCTATACCGATCTTTATTACCGGGATGATTCCGGACGCTGGGTCACTTTACATGGAGGCTATAAGGTGAACATGGATCAGAAAAAAATAAAATACCATTTTCCCGTTTTCCCGCTTCCCGGCGGGGATCGTACTTTTTATGTTCGGTTGATCTCCTATTCCCATCCGATACCAGTCAGGATCTGGAATCAAAATGCATTTGAAAAAGCGGCAGACCGGCAAATTCTTTTTTACGGCCTTTATGGAGGTATTCTCCTTTTTGTAATTATCATCAACGTGTTCCTTTATTTTTCATTAGGAAAATTCTATTACCTGCACTATGCGGCACTGGTGCTGCTTTACCTGGCTACTGCGGCTGCAGTAATGGAAGGTTTTATAGTATATCTTTTTCCTCATACAGACCTGATGAAATGGTATATAACGGTTCCTGCATTGAATATGCCGGTGCTGCTCTCTTACTGCATCTCTTTCCTCGAGTTGAAAAAGTATAGCCGGAAGCTGTTTTATATAGGACTTTTCGGATGCGCTTATTATTGTCTTTATCTGATCTGGATGCATTGGTTGCCCCTGATGACGATATTGCTGGTAAACCAGATCCATGCATTCAGCCTTTTCCTGCTGGTAACCGCAATCGGCATCATAGCCGGTAAAGAAGGCAACAAGCTTGGTTATTATTTTGCCACCGCCTATTCTATTTGGTTTATCTTGGTTGCCATAGAGGCAATATACATACAATCCGGATCGCCGGCTTATTTGTTTGGGATCAGTTATGTGTCGATCTCTATTTTTGCAGAGGTATTCCTGCTGGCCTGGCTTCTTGCCAAACGCTTTCAATGGGAAATGAAACATGAGCAGCAGGTGCGCATTGAAACGGAAAGGAATCTCAGCATAATGCAGCAGCACTACGATCAGCAGATACTGCAGGCCAGGCTGGAGATCCAGGAAAATACATTCACTAAGATCAGCGAGGAAATTCACGATAATATCGGACAGATACTTACCGTGGCCAAAATACATTTGGGAACATTGGATTGGAATAATTTCAGTGAAGCCATGGAAAAGATTGCAGATGCAAGAGAACAGGTGAGCCGGGCTATCGTTGACCTGCGCGATATGTCGAAAACCCTGAACAGCGAAAACATCCAGTCCATCGGGTTCAGCAAGGCGATCGCAACAGAACTGCAATTGATAAAAAAGAGCGGGCTTATTCAGGTAAACCATACGGTAAAAGGCGCTGTAGTGCGCAGCACAGATCCGGTTAAAGAGCTTATCCTTTTCAGGATCGCCCAGGAAGCACTGCAAAATGTGATCAGGCATGCCAAAGCAAGCCATTTAACGGTGGAATTGAGTTTTGAAGATTATATGCTCGATCTCTCCATCAGTGATGACGGTCAGGGTTTCGATACTTCGGGCCCGTCATCAGGCAGCGGCTTGCACAATATGCAAAGCCGTTCCCTGCTGATCGGGGCAACGCTGACTATTGAAAGCAAACCGGGCGCCGGTACAAGGGTGCATATTGAACTACCATTAACCAGTTACGATGGCTAAGATTGCATTAGTGGACGATCATATATTGGTTCGCCGGGCGCTGGTAGACCTGATCCGCGGCCTCGGCCATGAAGTGGTGCTGCAGGCAGATAACGGGAAAAAATTTATCGACCTGATCGCACAGAATCAGCAGCCCGATATCGTTTTGCTCGATGTGAACATGCCTGAAATGGATGGATACAAAACCGCATTCTGGATCAGAGAACATTATCCCGACATCAAGGTCATTGCGCTTTCCATGTATGATGATGAGCAGTCCATCATCGGCATGCTCCGCTGCGGCGCCCGTGGTTATATACTGAAAGATGCAGAGCCCATGCAATTGAAGGAAGCCATCGATTCAGTACTTGAAAAAGGGTTCTATAATTCGGAGATGCTTGCTTCGCACCTGCTCGATTCCCTGGAAAGCCCGGATACAAAAACATACGGGCATATTCCTGTGCTGACGGCAAAAGAAATGGAATTCCTGAAGCTGGCCTGTACCGAACTAACCTATAAGGAAATTGCAGAGCGGATGAGCGTTAGTCCCCGCACGATCGACAGTTACCGGGATATATTATTTGAAAAGCTGAACATCAAAAGCAGGATCGGTCTCGTGCTCTTTGCGATCAGAAACGGCATTGTCAAAATATAATCACTCCCGCTTCCTCCTCATCTCCCTCGGCGATATGCCGAAATACTGTTTGAATGCTTTTGCAAAATTCGATTTGTCATTATATCCCAGGCTATGCGAAATAGCTGTTATCGATTCGCTTCCCCGCAATATCATGGTTCTGGCCTGCTGCATGCATTGATCCAGCACAAACTGGTGCAGCGTTATATTGAACCGGTTCTTGAAATTAATGCGCAGCGTATTGCTGTTGATATCAAAACGCCTGGCCAGGTTGCCGATACTGCATTCATGAATATCCGGATCGTCAGCAATAAAACGCCTCACCTCTTCCAGTTTTTTTTCCATAGCAGGCAACAGATAGGCCGAAGTATCGGCGGGCAGGCTGAGCTGCTCGTCGTAAATAGAAAGCAGTTTGTAGATATCGCTTTTAAATACCAGGTTCAATGCATTCCCTTCCTGCTGGTGATTCCGCATTTCGCGGATAACCGATTTTATTTCCTTGTTGATGGCTGCAGCCTGCATTGCCTGTGCCGAAGCACTGCCTTCTCTTAGCCTGCTCAGTAAAACCGGTATGCCGCCGTGAAAGGAAAGCTCCTGCAAAAAAGAAGCATTCAGCTCAATATGCAGCAGCTCATGCACGCCATGCTGCAGCAATGTTTCAACGGCGCCGGCAGGAAAATAAAACAGGTTGTGCTTTAGTTCGCGCAATTGTATTTTGCCGAATCCTTTCAGCAAACACGAGAGGCTGCCGGCCAGCATGAACTGTAAGGCCAGCGCAGGAGCGTCATAGTGAGGATAAAGGATAACAGGCTCTTCGATATCAAAATGGAAAAAATAAATATTGAACGTGCTGCCAAGGTATTGCTGCGTCAGTATGCTTCCGAAATCATACTGACGGTACTGCACCTCAGCCCATTTGGCGATATGCTTTTTCAGCGAAGCCGGAACAGCAGGCTGTTTGCCGTTTGCCGGCTCTTGCAGAGGATCTGTTCTTATTATCATCGGATCGTGGGATCATTTTAAAAAAAATACCTTCATCCGCAAAAATCAAACCCCGGAACAAGCATTACCATTATTCATTCTTAAATAAAATATTGAATCCACTCCATTTTCAGCATGGAATGTATTAAATGATTACAGAGATTTCATGGGTGAGAGTAGAACGTAGCAGTAAGTGGTTTACAATATCAGAAAATAATGCTGAATAATCAACCGTAGATATACTTGAAGTTTATACGCTACATGAAAACCTGTAGGCAACTTGCTTTGTCATGAGTAGAAGGGCTGCCTGTGCCGTGGTGGCTTATGGCAGACTTGCCTTGAATAAATAAGACCAGGGTTCAAGCCGTTGCATCGCGCAGGGATTTGATCTCATCGTGCGACACGCGAAGGGCGTCCTGCTGATCGGAGATGAGGTCACGCAAATAGGCCGGCAGCCCTTCGGTAGCCAATGCAGTGCCATAGGCTCTTTGTGCAGCATCTTCGCCGTATTCGCAATTGGCCAGCACCGTATGGCGGTCATGGCCGGTGAATATGGCTTTAACATCCATCCAGGCCCGGTATATCTTACCCGTTCCGGTTGTACCGGTATCGATATCGCCGCCAAGCGCCTGCACTTCTGTTCCCAATGCCAGCTTATTGCTATGGCTTTCGCCGATCATATTCCTGAAAAGCTCCTTCAGATCGGCATCCTTATCCTTCAGCTCCTTGATCGCCCGTTCATATCCCACTATGCGGTCATTATTGATCTGGATGAGATCGTTCAACACTTCAATCACTTCCCTTGCTGTTTTGTTATGTGTTGTCGCTTCCATATATGCTTTTTGATGAACAGCTAAAAAATACATGCCAGGCTTTTGCGCATCCGCAAGGCCGTCTATAAATAGCAATGTAGTTTTCATACCCCAATTTGGCCAGGCTTTTTCACAAACTGGAAAAAGGGGGCGTGACATAGTTCTGTGGAATAATATTTGGACTTTTTTAAAAAAGGAATAAACAGTAAAGCAATGGACATTAAAGTAATCAACGGAATTTTATGCTGGAAATCGAAATACCGGGATGAATATACGCCGTTTACCAGACAGGGTCTTACCATGCTGATCAAAGCCTACGAATCGGAGATACAGCAGGGAATCAATATATGGAAAGAGATCAGGCAACAGGAAAATGAAACCGTTCGGAACAATGAGCTGATACAGGCATTGGCCTATCAGTTCACGATATGGATGGAAGCGCTGAAAGAATCTTTTCCTATTTCCAAATCTCTTCAGGAGGCAAACGATTTCGGGTTCGATCCTGAAAGCATCAACCTGAATTGATAATGGTTATTCCGGTTTATTTGAATCAAAAACAGCAAGAACCGGGTTTGGGGATTTACGCAAAATGTCAAATTTTGAGTTGTCATCAAACTCAAACAACATGCATAAAATAAGCGAACCCGCGATCTTGTATTTCGGAACGCCTGTAGTACTCATCAGTACCGTAAATGAAAACAGGTCTTATAATCTTGCGCCCATGTCATCGGCCTTCTGGCTTGGCTGGCGATGCATCATAGGGCTGGCAGCCAACTCAAAGACAAGCGAAAATATAATACGAACAAAACAATGTGTTTTAAATCTTCCTTCAGTGAACCAGGTTCAGGCAGTTAACCGGCTCGCACTGACCACAGGCTCCAATCCTGTTCCGGAAAGAAAGCTGCGGCGCGGATACCGTTTTGAAGCCAATAAATTTGAAATAGCCGGCCTGACCGCGGTTACTGCTCAAACCGTGGAAGCGCCGCGGGTACAGG
>CAYYZJ010000620.1:0-12264 GCA_964475615.1 uncultured Flavitalea sp.
CATTTCCGTATCGGTGTTTTCGGATATTCACAAGAACCCGGTTAAATCCGATGTGTTGAAAGGCGGCGAAGCGTATGCACAGGTCAACAGGGATTGCATTATCGGCATCGGCGGCGGGGCGGCTATGGATGTGGCAAGGGCAATTGCGCTTCGCGTCAATCATCGCCGCGATCTGTTCGATTATGACGATCTTCTCGGCGGCGATCAATATGTAACGGAAGCAGTGCCTTATTTCATCACCATTCCCACTACCAGCGGCACCGGCAGCGAAGTAGGCCGCAGTGCCATCATTTCGGAAGACGATACACATCGAAAAAGAATTCTTTTTTCACCCAAACTATTGGCTAAAATTGTTTTTGCCGATCCGCTGCTGACCATGGAGTTGCCTCCTTTCATCACGGCGGCAACAGGTATGGACGCGCTGACGCATAATATGGAAGCCTATATTGCCAAAGGCTTTCATCCGCTCTGCGAAGGCATTGCGCTGGAAGGGATCGCACTGATCAGCCAGTCCCTCCGCGAGGCGGTAAACAAACCCGATCTTGAATCGAGAAGCCGGATGATGATCGCTTCGCTGATGGGCGCCGTGGCTTTTCAGAAAGGATTGGGCGTGGTGCATTCGCTGGCGCATCCGCTGTCGTCCCTGCTGGATACGCATCATGGATTGGCGAATGCTGTAAATTTGCCTTATGGCATGCGGTTCAATTATCCGGGACTGGAAGAGCAGTTCAGAAAGATCGCTTTTGCCATGGGATTAAAGACAGTGAGCGGTGAAGCGGTAGTGGATCATCTGTTTGAGCTGAACAAAGAGATTGGTCTGCCGGTAAAGCTGCGCGATATTGGTGTTAGGCAGGAGCATGTAGAAACTTTGTCGGAGCTGGCGCTTGCCGATTTCTGTCATCCCAATAATCCCAAACCGGTGAGCCTTGATGATTTCAGGCAATTGTATTCGGAAGCATTATAAAAAATCGATGTGAAGATCGGCATTACCTATACAGGATCTCCCGAAAAGCAGGAGAACTATCTGCGCTGGCTGAAAGCAGGCGGAGAGATGGAGCTTATCCGGCTTTCTGCTGAAGACAATAATGCCGATGCGGTGCAGCATTGCGATGCGGTGGTATTTACCGGCGGTGTCGATGTGCATCCGCGGTTTTATAAAAGCGGGAAAACAGATTATCCCAATCGTCCCGATCAGTTCAATGAGGCGAGAGATGAATTCGAGCTGGCGGTTTTTCATACAGCACAGCAAAACAGGATACCGGTGCTGGGCATCTGCCGCGGGTTTCAGCTCATCAATTGCGCACTGGGCGGAAGCCTCGAGCAGGATCTGGGTGATGTGCTGAACAAGATCCATCGCGCCGAAAACAGGATCGACAAAGCGCATGGGCTGCATATTGAGCCGGGAACGCTGATGAACGATATTGCACAAGCGAAGCGCTCTGTCGTCAATAGTGCACATCACCAGGCAGTAAACAGAACGGCAGATGAATTAAAGGCCAACTGTTTTTCGGACGACGGCACCATTGAAGGATTTGAATGGGCCGATCCTTCGGGCAAGCCATTCCTGCTGGGCATGCAATGTCATCCGGAAAGGATGTATACATTCGGATTGCAGGATGCGCCGCTTTCGCTGGCGGTGAGGAAGCGGTTTATTGAAGAAATCAAAAAATCAATCGCAAACAGATCATGATCATCATCAATCCGGCTACTGAAGAACCGATTACCGAAGTGCCCGAAGATACTTTGCCGATCGTGCAGGACAAATTCCAGTCACTGAAAAAAGGACAGGCCGGATGGGCTGCTGTTCCTGTTGAAAAAAGGATAGCGGCCATTGCTGCATTCCAGCGATTGCTGAAAGAGCATGAGCATGATCTGGCTTCTACGCTGACCAGCGAAATGGGCAAGCCCTTGCAGCAATCCATCAACGAACTCAATGGCGCCGCGGCGAGGATACAGTTCTTTATCGATCATTCGGCAAAATATCTTGCCGAGGAATGGATCACCAGGGAGGGAGCCACGCGGGAAAAGATAGTCTATGAGCCGCTGGGTGTGATCGCCAATATTTCTGCCTGGAATTATCCTTACCTGGTAGGCGTGAATGTGTTCATTCCTGCGTTGATCGGGGGCAATGCGGTGCTGTACAAGCCTTCGGAATATTCCACGCTTACCGGCATGCGCATCGCCCGGCTGCTCTATCAGGCAGGTATACCCGAAAATGTATTCCAGGTGGTTGTAGGCAAGGGCGGGGTAGGGGAATACCTGCTGCAGTTGCCGCTGGACGGCTATTTCTTTACCGGCAGTTATAAAACAGGGAAATATATTGCAGAGAAAGTGGCGCCCAAGCTGGTACCCTGCCAGCTTGAGCTGGGCGGAAAAGATCCTTTATATGTGATGGACGATGTGAAGGACATCGATAAAACGGCTGCCGCTGCACTGGAGGGAGTGGTATACAATAACGGACAGAGCTGCTGTGCCGTGGAGCGGATCTATGTTCATGAAAAAATTTATGATCGCTTTGTGGAAAGTTATGTGGATCAGGCAAGACGCCTGCGGATCGGCGACCCTATGGATCCGGTCACTGATATCGGGCCATTGAGCCGGCAGGGACAGGTTGCTTTCCTGATAGAACAGATCAAAGATGCAACAGACAAAGGTGCTGTATTACTCACCGGCGGCGCGCTGCCCGACCGTAAAGGATATTTCATTGAGCCGGCAGTGCTGGTCAATGTAGACCACCGGATGAAGCTGATGAAAGAAGAATCTTTTGGCCCGGTAGTGGGCATACAAAAAGTAAAGGACGACCAGGAGGCCGTTGAGCTGATGCTCGATACAGAATATGGGCTCACGGCTGCAATATATTCCAGCGATTATGCGCGTGCCGAAGCGCTGATGAAGCAAATGAATACCGGCACCGTTTACTGGAACTGCTGCGACCGGGTAAGTGCTTCCCTGCCCTGGTCGGGCCGGAAACATTCGGGGCTGGGGTCCACACTTTCCTACCAGGGGATCCGTGCTTTTGTGCAGCCTAAGGCATATCATCTGCGGCCGTAAGTTTTACACATTTTGTGTATATCTTCTTGCGGTCAACTCATACCATCTGTCTATTATTACAGGACTATTCTCTAAAATCACATCCTGTCAAATTCCATTATTCAGGCTGCTAGTCTGAAATCAGTTTAATCGTTAATTAATCCGGTTAGGACATGAAAAAATTTTACTCGTGTATATTCGTACTATTAGCGATTTTGGGCATAACTGTTTCTGCGGCTGCGCAGACATATATGACTACAACTACAGGCGGCAACATAAATGATCCTGCTACCTGGGATGGGCCTATGCCGGACTTTAGTTCGGCCATTGGTTATACGATCAAGATATATGGGCCGGTTACTATCAACATACCGATTAATTTTACAGATAGCAAAATAATAGTTGAGCCTAGCTTAACAGTTAATATAAATAATTATGTTCAATTGTATGGCAACTCCCAAGTGCTTGTAGGCGCCAATTCTACGGTTAACTTGAATGATGAGCTTGACCTCTTAGATAATGCTGTCTTTACATTAGCGGATAATGGAGCAATGCTGAATGTGCTTAATGTTGCTGGTAATACTGTGAATGGGCCTTGGGGGGATCCAGCATTGGTTTATTTTGATGGAGGAAATACTTTTTATATTCTGAGCCAATCAGGGTATGGGCAAGTTGATCCTGCTGGATATTTCGTGACAGGTGCCTATACTTTTAATTGTCAGCCCCCTTCTACCCAAGATTGTAACGTGGGAGTTGTTTGGGGACCAGCAACAACTGTTCCGGCAGAAGGCATTTGGGAGTTTGCTCAGTCTTCTCCCGTTCCTTTGCCTGTTACCCTTGTCCAATTCGCCGCCACCCTCAACCCCGATCAAACCGTGCTGCTGACCTGGTCTACCGCACAGGAAACCAATTCCGACCATTTCGAAATCCAACGCAGTACAAACGGAACCGATTTCAAAACTATTGGTACAGTAAAAGCGAAAGGCTTCTCTTCAGTAACTACTAATTACTCCTATACCGATACCGATCCGTTAAATTCGGTTAACTATTATCGTTTGAAGATGGTTGACCTGGATGGCAAGACCGAATACAGTAAAGTGATCACTATAACACTGAATGAAAAACCGGTTCCACTGGTAATATACAATAATCCATTCAGCGATCAGATCAGGCTCAAGGTGCACACCGCGGCCTCGGATAATCTCGATCTCATACTTACCGACATGCAGGGTAAAACATTCCTGCGACAGTCTTACAGAGCGCAGAACGGCGATAATTTCATCAATATCTATCCGCCTTCTGCAGCAGCAGGATTGTATATACTCAGCATCAAAGGAAGCCGGTACAATCAAACCGTAAAACTGGTTAAGCAGTAAATAAGATAATTTTGAGGTTGCCACAGATCACGGATGTTTCAGCGTGTTCGTGGCAGTCTGGTTTTTTATGAAAGCATTTATTTTTGACCTCAACGGTACCATGATCGATGATATGGCCTATCATGCAAAAGCCTGGTACCAGATTTTAAATGATGATCTGGGCGCCGGCCTCAGCATGGAACAGGTAAAAGCCGAAATGTATGGAAAGAATGAAGAGCTGCTGCTGAGGATATTCGGGCCCGGACGGTTTACCAAAGCCGAAATGGATCGTCTGTCAATAGAAAAAGAAAAACGCTATCAGCAGGCATTCAGGCCTCATCTGTCATTGATTGCAGGATTAGAGAACTTTCTGGAAGCTGCATATAAACACCATATTCCCATGGCCGTCGGTTCGGCAGCCATTCCTTTCAATATCGATTTTGTACTCGATAACCTGAACATCCGCCACTATTTTAAAACCATCGTAAGCGCCGATGATGTGCAGCTCAGCAAACCCGATCCGGAAACCTATCTTAAAGCAGCCGCTCTATTGGATGTAAAGCCTGCCGGCTGCATTGTATTTGAAGATGCCCCCAAAGGGGTGGAATCCGCAATGAATGCTGGAATGAAAAGCATTGTGATCACGACCATGCATGAGGAGAAAGAGTTTGAATCCTATTCCAATGTGCTTTATTTTATAAAGGATTATACTGATCCGGCGCTACAGGGATTAGTGAAGTGAGGAATTCCCGATTATTTGCTGCAAAACTTCACACTCAATTAACATTAAATCCTCAAATTGCCATAAAACAACGTTATGGCCAGCTTCCAGGATTTACAAACAGGAACCTATTACCTCATCCAAACCGAGCCCGTAGGTGAGCCGGAACTCATATCCGTGCTGATGCAAACCCAAAAAGCGGTTCTGCTCAGAAAGCATATTCCTGCAGGCGATGATTTTTTTAAGCTGAAGAGCGACAGCATCTATCAGGTCATCGAAGAGCTGGATGATCAACTGGCCGCTGAATTCGAAGGCATTTATGAAACGCCACCGGCAGAAGAAGCAGAAGAATACTTCGAGTTTGAGGAAGAAGATGATGAAGATTAGTTCTCTAATAAAATATCTTATATCTGCAAGCCTGTGCATAAATTTTTCAGGGATTCAGATTTTGGAAAATTTCTCCCATAATAGGAAGGATTAATTTTTAGCGACCGGCGTAATTCCCTTAAAATCATTCCGGCAGATTTTGGTATGGGCATTGTCATTTTTCAGCCAAATACCGTAACCATGACAACAGTTTTGCCAATCAAATTTTTGCAGGAAAAAATTCTCGAATTGCAAAGTGCATTGTTCTTTCCCAGTATCGATTCACCATTGACAATCCCTACACATGTAGTGACCAGCGCAGAGGCAGATAACGAAGGGCAGATCTGGTTCGTGATTCCAAAACCCGCTCAGCACATCGATGCTTTTGAAAAAGAATTTCCGGCCAAGCTCGATTTTTTCAAGAAAGGGAAAGGGTTTTACCTCAAGGTACAAGGCAAGGCCTTTATTGTAACGGATGCCGCAGAAGCCAAAGGCTTTATTTCAGCAGAAGCAGCAGAAAAAATAAAAGATCAGAAAGCAGTGGCCATCAAAGTGAAAGTACAGACCGCAGATTATTTTGAAAATACAGCAAAATCATCTTCAAACTGGATCAAGAACAGCGGAACCCAGTTGTATAACTGGCTGATGAACCCACAGTACGACCACCGCAACCCGCAATTGGTTACCATACCGGTGATCATGGAGTAAACACCCAAAACACAACCAACAGATTCGTAAACAGAAAAACAAGAAGCCGTCCCGCCCCCAGGCGGAGCGGTTTTTCTTTTGGATGCGGGATGCGAGGTTGGGATTTCCGGCTCCACATCTCATATCCCGCATCTCGCATCCCGTATCCCGTATCCCTCATCCTATCTTTCCCATAATTCCGCTAATCGCTTTCCGAAAGCCGTTTGTTCGGCAATCCAGTGAAACAGCAAAATTCCTGCAAGTCCGCAACCGATCCCGGCCAGCACATCCAGCAGGTAATGATGACCGTTATATACTGCCGAGAACCAGATGCCTGCGCCGATGATGAAGAAAAGAATATTCCAGTACCCGAACCTGTATTTCATTCCATAAAAGAATACCAGCAGGGGATAGGCGGCATGCAATGAAGGCATGGCTGCAAATACATTGGAGCTCTTGCTGTAAAGACCGGCAAAGACAGGGGCATGGAAGAAGGCGTCGAAACGGGCCAGCCCTGCGGAATTGCCCGGCGTTGCCGGATTGAAACGAAATCCATATTGCTGCACATACCAGGGCGGGGCAGCAGGATAAGCATAATAGATCACGAACCCGATCAGGTTCACCAACAGAAAGCTCAGCGAAAAATAATAGAACTGCTTTCTGTTGCGGAAAAATAATATGGCTGCAAAAAGCAGCGGAACCGGCACCCAGCATAAGTAAAAAATGCCGGTAAGCACATCCAGCCAGGTATGATGATGGATCGCAAAATATTCATTGGGCGTGATTGTTCCCGCAGCAGTGGAAATACCGAACAACTGCTTTTCCGCCTGATACAGCGAACTGATATGAACAGGCTGATACCGGTAGTTCGGGAACGCCTTCATATAATCGAAAATGATCCAGTAGACGATGAAAATGGAAAACCCCAGGATCAGCTTGCGGGTGCCCGCGGAAATAAAATAAAGCCCGTTAAACAATCCCAACAGCACGAGCTGGTCTGTTTTGAATCCGATCAGCAGATAAGAAAGCAGCAGGTAACCTGCGGATAAAAAGCCGGCGAAACGGACGCTTCTCCAGGAGTAGAAAGGAGAACTTCCTGCGGCTGTTTCCAGCCCCAGTTCTTCAGCAGCAAAGGAAGTGATTTTCATTTTTGCGGGATCCATGGTAATAATTTGCAATAGGCAATTGGCAATAGGCAAGGCAGTGAGCAAAATCAGCATCCATCATTGCTTATTGCCAATTGCCTATTGCCCATTCAACTGACCTTCATCCGTTCAACCAGCTCGCGGTTGGTATCAGGGTCGATGCCTTTTACTTCGATGTATTCAACATTGGGCGACCACATGGAGCCGCCGTTTATCTTGATGAAGACGCGGTTGAGTATGGCCTTTTTCTGTTGGATATTGGCGTACACATGATATTTGTTGTCTTTCGGCGATCGCTGCAACGTGAACTGGTATTTTTTATACGACACAAAATGCAGCAGATAACTGTCATTTCCGATTGCGGTCGATTTGATGCCATAGGCAAACACGCGCTGAATGAAATTGAGCTCTTTCGGCTGTCCATGCTCGGTATACCGGATCCAGAACACGTGCACCGGCTCATCCTTGTTCAACTGGCCATTCTTTTCCAGGTTGAGCTCGCAGATAATGGTATTGGTATTGGGCGAACGCTGCAGGTAAAACAAATGCTTCGCGCTTTTGGGAGGAATGGGAAACGTATCCGCTTCACTGTGCTGCGTGGTATCAACAGTTACATGAGGCCGGATATTCGCCTGTGTGCTCATACCTATCAAGCAAAACAATGCCAGCATCAGCAGAGGCGCTTTTGCTTTTTGCCTTTTCAGTTTCGGCCCCTCAATCTTATCCAGCGTTTTCTTTGCATTCCGCAGCCGGCCGATGGCAGTAACATTGCTGAGCACAGCCAGCACCGCAATGGGGATTATGAAAATAGACATGGTCTCAAAAACATGAAAAGGAATTCCCTTCACAAATAATTTATAATTGCCGCCGATATAATGACCGGTAATGCCGCAGGCAATTGCAGCCACACCGATCAGCACGACCCGCTCGGGCCTTTGCATCAGTCCGTCCTTGCATTCAATGCCCAGTCCTTCTGCCCTGGCCCTGGTATAGCTCACCATCATGGAGCCGATCATGGCAATGAAAGCCAGGATGGAGCTGAAGAAATAATGCTTGGCCACCAGGTAATAACAGATACCGAAGAACAGGATGAGCTCACTATACCGGTCGAGCACAGAATCGTACATGGCGCCGAACCTGGAGCTCATATTGCCCAGCCTGGCCACCTGCCCGTCGAGCATATCGAACAACCCGGCAAACAGGATCAGCGCTCCTGCCCATCCTACATAAGAAAGATCACCTCTCACGCTTTCTTCCGCTCCGGCAATGAAAATAACGGCAACGGCAATATTCAGCACCAGCCCGATGGTGGTAACCATATTAGGCGTCAATCCCCAGCGGATCAATAATTTGACCACTGGGTTGATAACCCGGTATATACCATGCTGCAATTGTTTTCGAACACTCATTTTCTTCAAAAAAAGATCAAAAATCAAGTCTAATCCTGGTGCGGATACCCCAGGTAGGGATCTGCGGATGGTTCAGATAAGTGAACCGCTTTATAAAATCAACCCTTACGAGCTTAAAAATGTTCGCAATGGCAAAGCCTCCTTCAATATAAGGCTGGCGGTCGAGCGAAAAAGTTTCCAGCAGGCCATTGGTATACGGAAATTTCAACTGTTCAGGGTTTTTGTCCGGATTATTCTCATCGCGCAAACCGCCATAGAGGATCTTGGCTTCAATCACTTCCCTCCATTTCAATTTTTTCAGCAGCGGTATTTTATTAAAGAAAAAGCCGTTGAAATAATGATCGATATACACGCCGGCGTAGTGATCGCTTATGAATTCCATGAAGTTCATCAGGTTATACGAAGTGAGCTGGTATGCATAGGTTTGGTTGGCATGATGAATGGTGGCCAGCGGCCAGGGCACTTTCCCGAACAGGTAACCAGCATCGAGAGTAATATCCGTATACCCGAGCTGCGATTCATAGAACCGTTTAAAGAATTCAAAGTTCAGGTTGTGATAATTGTATTCACCCCCAAACAATCCCTTGATGCCGGCTATATACCGGAGCGTAAAAATAGGATATTTATTAAAAATCGGAACGCGGTACAGCTTGCCAATATAAAATTGTTCGTGCGGGGCCCAGCGCAGTTCAGTCGATACTTCTCCCGTGGTGATGGATTTGAGGGAATCGAACCCGGCGCCGTCTTCCTTTATATAGGCGATGGTGCCTGCCGGCATCTGCTTCCAGTATTTCAGGCCGAAATCATAGGAAAAATGATCTCCAAACTCATGTTTGTATTCCAGCTTGAAAATATCATTGTAAAGCCATTTGTCATTATTGCCGCGTTTAAAGGAAAGCAGGAAATTGTCTTCCTGAACAAACTGCAATTCCTGTCCCGGTATCTTGGTATCGTGCTGATAGGATGCACGGATATAATTCTGCGGGAAACCGTAAATGGATTTATTGTTCAATGAATACGTTCCGCTGAGAAAGTATTTCCATTTCTGATCCTTGAATCCATAAGCTGCATAAGCCTCAGAATAGTAACGGGTGCTCAGCTTGGTAGTAGTTCTTCCTCCAAAACGAAGCCGGAATCCTTCTACCGGATTGAAACTATAAAAAGTATTAGCCGGCCCTATTTCCACAGGGCCTGCCTGCTTATAGCCGGCTAACAGCAAGGTTCCCCAGTCGACCAGCCTGCGGAATGATTTCATGTTCCTGAGGCTGTCGATATTGGCATATACTTTCGATTCTGCACGGGTAAGCGTATCGTGGCGGTAGGCGACCCAGAAACTGTCCTGGCGACTGGTAGCGCTGTCGAGGTATTCCGTGGGAGGGCCTTTGAACACGCTGTCCGGTATCGGCTGATTGGTCTTGAAATCTTTAAATGAAACGACCCGTTCTCCGAACAGGCCGGTTCCGTTTTTATTGATGCCGAAATCGCCGAGCACATCGCTTTTGGATAGCAGGTAGCGCCCATCGGGCATTTTTTCGAAATCCTGGTCTATTTTCATCTCCCTCACGAAATTGAAATTGATGCTCTTGCTTACGAGCAGTCTCAATTTCTGTATCGCATAATTGCCGTCGAGGGTGATCCACATGCTTCCCCGGAAAAGCAGGTCGTTGGGATTTCTGGGGCGGAACGACAATTTGATCAGCCGCTGGCTGTCGATGGTAACCGTGTCGTCGATGAAATACATATAGAATGTGGGCCCCATATCGGCGATCGGGCTGAGGAAGAGATTGGTGAAAACGGAGATATTGTTGTCGTACACATTGAAATCCTGATAAAGCCGGTTCAGGTACATGCTGATGCCCTGCATATCGAAGAATTCCCCGAAATCCACCTTGCGTTTTCCCTTGATGATGGTCTTGGTCTTTTCCGGTTCCTTACGGTAATACACATCCGAAAGTGTTTCCTCCAGGTATACCGGCGAAAGCACACGGCCTTCGAGCTTGGTGGTATCGCCGTTCTCCACCAGGAAATGATAAGGTTTCAGTATCTTGTTCTTGCCGAGCTTGGCAGCGGCATCCTTATTGACGGAAATCTGCAGCTTCTCATATTTTTCATAGGTAGCATAAGTATAGGCTTCCATCCGGTTCTTTTCCTTGTTCTCGATCACCTTGCGGATCAGCTCCACGGCAGGATTGCCCTTGTTGCGGTATTTCTGTTTCTTGTTCTTTACGGTAACGCGGCCCAGCTCCTTGAACTGGCGGCTGAGCGGGATGACGAGATCTTCGCCGGGCACCGAATCGAGGTGCATGGTAGCGGGGTCGTATCCTACGTTGGAAACAACAATATCGAGCGGAAATTTATCGGCCGGTATGCGGAACCTGCCTTCTGCATTGGTGCGCGCTCCCCCGTGCTGCCCTTTAATGGATACGCTGGCATTCGACAGCGGCGTGTTGGTACTGGCATCCTTCACCAAACCGCTTATTGTCGTTTGTGCCATGCTGTTTAAAACGAATGCCGTTATGAACGCTGCCGTAACAAAAACCCTTATGCTGAATCCTTGCTTTGTCATCCTCTCTTATTTATACATGCCTTTCCTGAATACATGGTTGAAGCAGCATGAGCGCTGAAAAAATGGTTCATTTACCAGAGATTAATTTTAGCCACCCATTGCAGCAACAGGTTGCTGTAAATACCGGCAAGCAGATCATCGGCCATTACTCCCCAGCCTGAAGGCAATGCTTCGGCTCTGCGGATAAAGAGCGGTTTTATGATGTCGAAAAAGCGGAATAGTACGAAAGCAGGAATTATATAAGACCATTTTACAGGCAGCAAAAACAGGCTTACACACATTCCGAGTATTTCATCGATCACCACCCGGTTACTATCCTCACCCCATTCTTTTTCCACTACCGAAGCAGACCACACCCCGGTCAGGAACAATACCATAATTACGGCAATCAGCGTAAAAAGGTTCGTTAACATTCCTCCTGTCCAGTACCATGCCAAACAGGTGATCCCTGCTGCCAGGGTTCCGGCTCCCTTCTTCACATAACCAATTCCCATGCCGGTGGAAATTATTTTTGCCAGGATCTGCATCAAAGGGCCTCTACGAGTTCCTGGTAATAATCGAGCCCCAGATGCGTGATCAGGTCTTCTCCCATAATATGGCGCAGGGTATTCTGCAGTTTGATCAATTGCTTGAATATATCATGCTCGGGCCTCAGTCCTGGCGCCGTTTGGGGCGATTTGAAATAGAACGACAGCCATTCCTGGATGCCGATCATGCCTGCTCTTTTGGCCAGGTCGATGAACAGGGCCAGGTCGAGCACGACAGGTGCGGCCAGAATGGAATCGCGGCAAAGGAAATTGATCTTGATCTGCATGCCGTAGCCCAGCCATCCGAAAATGTCGATATTGTCCCAGCTCTCTTTATTATCTCCATGGGGAGGATAATAATTGATCCGTACTTTATGATAAAGCTCGCCATAGAGTTCGGGGTTGATATCGGGCTGAAGAATATCTTCCAGCACACTCAGCTTCGATACTTCCTTGGT
>CAYYZJ010000621.1:0-3855 GCA_964475615.1 uncultured Flavitalea sp.
GCCCTCGGCGCAGCCATGTTCGCGGCAACAGCAGCAGGCATTTACCCAAATGTGGAAGAAGCGATGGAAGCCATGGGCCAGGGATTCGATGCCTGCTCTCAGCCCGATAAAAACAAAGTCGAACTGTATGCAAAACGATATGAGCGATATAAACAATGGGGTAAATTTATCGAGCAACAATCGTGATCGTGAGCCGGCAGTCGTGAATCGTGAACCGGTAACCATCAGCAGGCACTCACGATTGACGATTCCCGGCTCACGATCTCACGATTCACGACTGACGATTCACGACTAATTATTTGCACTATGAGCCGATACCAACATATCCGCCAATCCGCCTACGAAGCCAATATGCAGTTGCCCAGGCTGAATCTCGTGATCTTTACATTCGGCAATGTAAGCGCTGCCGACCGCGGGCTGGGCGTATTTGCCATTAAGCCCAGCGGCGTTCCTTACGATGCACTTTCGCCCGAAAACATGGTGATCGTGGATTTCGATGGCAACACGGTAGAAG
The DNA here is from genome assembly GCA_964475615.1 of uncultured Flavitalea sp. Taxonomy (GTDB): domain Bacteria; phylum Bacteroidota; class Bacteroidia; order Chitinophagales; family Chitinophagaceae; genus Puia. The sequence continues at coordinate 515 of CAYYZJ010000621.1, forward strand.
GGAAGCTGCGTCCTTCCTCAGATACCAAAACGCATGCAGTGCTGTACCGGCACTGGGAAAAAATTAACGGTATCGTACATACGCATTCTGTTTATGCAACGGCCTGGGCCCAGGCGCAACGCTGCATCCCTATTTATGGAACTACTCATGCCGATCACAATATTGTAGATATTCCCTGCGCGCCGCCCATGCCGGATGAAATGATCCGCGGCGATTATGAATACCAGACCGGCTTCCAGATCATCAATCATTTCCGCGAGCTTGGACTGAGCTATGAAGAAGTGGAGATGATCCTTGTGGGCAGTCATGCTCCCTTTACCTGGGGCCCTACGCCGGAAAAAGCGGTATATAACAGCGCCGTGCTCGAAGCCATCGCCCAGATGGCCTACTTCACGGAACAGCTTAACCCCAATGCACCGAGACTGAAAGATGCGCTGATCAAAAAACATTTCGAAAGAAAGCATGGGCCGGATTCGTATTATGGACAAGGAAAATAAAACACATGATAAACCTAAAAACCCTGGAGATCTGGTTCATTACCGGCAGCCAGCATCTGTATGGCGAAGAGACCCTGAAGCAGGTAGCCGCTCATGCACAGGCCATCGCTACTGCCTTTAATCAGTCAAAGCAGGTATCCCTGACCGTTATATACAAGCCGGTGGTAAAGACGCCTGAAGAGATCTATCATATCTGCGAGGAAGCGAATACTGCAAAGAATTGCGCCGGCATCATCGCCTGGATGCATACCTTCTCTCCTGCCAAGATGTGGATCGGCGGACTGAAGATCCTGCAGAAACCCCTGCTGCATCTGCATACCCAGTTCAACCGCGATATTCCCTGGAGCGAGATCGATATGGATTTCATGAACCTCAATCAATCAGCACACGGCGACCGGGAATTCGGTTTTATCGTCAGCCGCCTGCGCATGCAGCGGAAAGTGGTGGTGGGCCACTGGCAGGATCCGGAAGTGCTGGAGCAGATCAATATCTGGTCGAGAGCGGCGGCAGGCTGGCACGACTGGCAGGGCGCGCGCTTCGTTCGCTTCGGCGACAACATGCGCAATGTAGCCGTTACCGAAGGCGACAAGGTTGAAGCCGAATATCAATTCGGATATTCCGTCAACACCCACGGCATAGGCGACCTGGCAAAGATCATCAATGAGCAGAGCGATGCTGCGGTAGACGCATTGGTAAAAGAATACAGTGAAAAATATACGCTGGCCAAGTCATTGCAAAAGGGAGAAAGCCGGCATCAGTCGCTGAGAGAAGCTGCTAAAATAGAATTAGGACTAAAAGCTTTCCTCGAACAAGGCAATTACAAAGGCTTCACCGATACTTTTGAAGACCTTCATGGCCTGACGCAACTGCCCGGCATTGCCGCCCAGCGGCTGATGGCTGCGGGTTATGGCTTTGCCGCCGAAGGCGACTGGAAGACGGCTGCCCTGGTGCGAGCGATGAAAGTAATGGCTGGCGGCCTTCCCGGCGGCAATTCTTTTATGGAAGATTATACTTATCATTTCGAACCCGGCAACGAGCTTGTATTGGGAGCGCACATGCTGGAGATCTGCGAATCCATTGCCGATGGCAGGCCTTCCTGCGAAATACATCCGCTCGGCATCGGCGGCAAGGCCGATCCGGTAAGGCTGGTGTTCAATGTGGCTGCAGGCCCTGCCATCAATGCATCGATCGTGGATATGGGCAAGCGTTTTCGGTTACTCGTGAACGAGGTAGATGCTGTTGCCCCCGTTCATCAGCTTCCCAGGCTGCCGGTGGCCCGGGTATTGTGGAAGCCTTATCCCGATATGAAGACCGGATGTGAAGCCTGGATACTGGCCGGAGGAGCTCATCATACCTGCTTCAGCCAGAACCTCGGCGCCCCGTTCCTGGAAAATTTTTCCGCCATGGCAGGAATTGAGTTTGTATTAATTGGCAAGAATACAGATATTTATCAATTCAAAAACGAATTGCGCTGGAATGAAGTATATTACCGGGTCAATGATCGATAGAGTATATATTTCAGTATCCGCTATTCACTATTGATCATTTCATCACATCATTCGCCATTATGAACAATCAACTGGTATTTAAGGACTATTTCGTTTTCATTGTCTATTTTATTATTGTCGGCTCCTATGGTTACTGGATTTACAGGAGGCGGAAAAGCCGGGAACATGATTCCAAGGCTTTTTTTCTGGCCGAAGGCTCTCTTACCTGGTGGGCTATCGGCGCTTCACTGATCGCTTCGAATATTTCTGCGGAGCAGTTCATCGGCATGAGCGGAAACGGTTTTTTTGTAGGCATTGCCGTATCGGCTTATGAATGGATCGCTGCGCTGGCGCTCGTCATCATCGCGATATGGTTTATTCCCATCTACCTGAAAAACCATATCTACACCATGCCGCAATTCCTCAAAACAAGATATAATGAAACAGTAGCCCTGATCATGGCGGTGTTCTGGCTTTTGTTGTATATTTTCGTCAATCTCACGTCTATTCTTTATCTCGGCGCCATTGCCATCAATGGCCTGCTTCCCCACCAGGCTTACCTGCATACCGTAATGATAGGACTGGCTGTGTTTGCCATCATCATCACCCTCGGCGGCATGAAGGTGATCGGTTATACGGATGTGATACAGGTGAGCGTACTTATCATCGGCGGACTGGCCACTACTTACATGGCCCTCACGGTAGTGAGCGAGCATTTCGGACTGGGCAAGGATGCCCTTGCCGGTTTCAAGGCTTTGGTGAAAGATGCGCCCGAACATTTTCACATGATCCTCGACAAGCCGAGCGAAGCAACGGTGCAGACTGCATTGAAAGGGGGGCCCGATGCAGGAGAGGCGCAGAACTATATCGACAAATACCTGATCCTTCCCGGTATACTGATGTATATCGCAGGTCAATGGATCGTTAACCTCAACTACTGGGGATGCAATCAATACATCACGCAACGCGCACTGGGAGCAAACCTGCAAACGGCAAGAACAGGTATCCTGTTTGCCGCATTGTTAAAACTGCTCATGCCCGTGATCGTTATGTTGCCGGGTATTGCCGCTTATGTTTTGTATAAGAACGGCCACCTGCCCAACCTGCAGGGAGGCATGGACGGCGCATATTCGGCAGTGTTAGGTTTTCTGCCAAATGGTCTCAAGGGCTTGTCCATCGCCGCTTTAACGGCAGCCATTGTAGCATCGCTTGCCGGAAAGGCCAACAGCATCTCCACCATTTTCACGCTGGATATTTTTAAAAAATACATGGATAAAGATGCCGATGAAAGAAAGCTGGTATGGACGGGCCGCATCGTAGTGGTCTGCGCCATGATCATTGCCATTTTGTTTACCTG
>CAYYZJ010000622.1:0-11233 GCA_964475615.1 uncultured Flavitalea sp.
GAATCCATCAAACAGTTTGCAGGAGCCGATATCAGCAAAGCCCATTATTATGACGAAGACCAAAAATACCTGCTCGAGTTCGAACCGGAAGTGATCCATTGCGAGACCTACGATTTTAGGCTGAACGCATAACGCTTAACGCCGAACGCTCAGGCTGAATAATATCATGCGTTCAGCGTTAAGCGTTATGCGTTCAGTGTGGAAGCAACGGCCGCCCCACCACTTCGCGGAAAGGCCAGGGAACGGCAGCCAGGATCAGGATCAGCGCAACGATAAAGAACCAGAAAGCCCGCTTGTATTTCTGCTCGTCGGCGATCGGCTTTTTGGCCATTCCATACGCCAGCGTAATAAACGTGATGGCCAGTATCATGGCCACCGGATGCTCGATCCAGAAAAAACGGTAAAATTTATTTTTCATCAGCGGAGCGCCCTCGGGCAAAGTAGTGGTGAACATGCCGTAACGGCCAAAAAACACCTGATACAGGCCGATGACCAGGGCAAGATGCGAAAAGATCAGCGTGAACAGCCAGGTCCTTCTGTCGCCGGCAGAAAAAACCTTTTTCCGCTTCCAGCCCGAATAGCTTTTGACGATCGACCAGAGCAGGAATATCAGGATCAGCCATCGTAAAATATTGTGCAGGTCAACAAGTCCTTTTTGCATATAACCGATTTGAGAATGAAGGTAATGTGAAAACAAACAAATTGAAAAAATAGATTTCCCTCACCCCGGCCGCCTTTCCTCAATTACCGGATAAAATATTTTTTTATTCGCATTTTCACCCTATCTTTGTCCATCACATTAGTAGACTTACTTATATCATGATGCCCGCATCTATTTCCAAAACCTCCCTGTTTTCCTGTTGTTGTAACAGCATTTGTTGTTGTTGCTAAGCATTCAGTCTACTAACACATCCCCTTTCTTTATTCGGTTGCTCGCTTTTAAAACAGGTAAACAAGATGGATCATACAACAAAGGAACATATTCCGGATTTACTCGGCCAGCTCGGGGAGCTGGGCATCGCAGCAGCTTTGGAACGCTTGTCGATCCGCTTCCCGGGCCAGGTTACTTTCTCCAGCAGCTTCAGCATAGAAGACCAGGTCATTACCCATGCCATCCTGTCCAATTCCATTCCCATCAGCATTTTCACGCTGGATACCGGCCGCCTGTTTGCCGAAACCTATTCGGTATGGAGCACTACCAACGAAAAATACAACACCAGGATAAAAGCCTATTATCCCGACAGCACCCTGCTTGAAGATTATCTCAACCACAAAGGCCCCAATGCTTTTTATGAATCTGTAGCCAACCGCAGGGAATGCTGCCATATCCGCAAGGTGGAACCGCTCAAAAGAGCGCTCAAAGGCCAGGCCGTATGGGTAACGGGACTGAGGGCTGAGCATTCTCCCGAAAGAAAAAACCTCGGTCTGCTTGAATGGGACGAAGGCAATGGCCTGATCAAATACAATCCCTTACTGTATTGGACAACCGAAGAGGTAAGAGAATATATAAACCGGAACGATGTTCCCTATAATATTTTACATGACCGCGGCTTTGTGAGCATCGGATGCGCTCCCTGCACCAGGGCCATCAGGCCGGGCGAAGATTTCAGAGCAGGAAGATGGTGGTGGGAAGACAATAGCAAAAAAGAATGCGGATTGCACGTGGGATGAGAATGTGGAAATGTGGAGATGTGGAAATGATGCCGACTAGGATAAATGCGATTTATAAATGATGCTAATAAAAGAATTTAAAATAAAAAATCGAAAACCGGGATGGGACAATTTTCACATTTCCACATCTCCACATTTTCACATTTGCCCAATATGAGCAACTATCAACCAGATTATCTCGACCAGTTGGAATCTGAAGCCATTCATATACTTCGCGAAGTGGCCGGCCAGTTCGAGCGTCCTGCCCTGCTCTTCAGCGGAGGAAAGGATTCGATCACCCTGGTTCATCTGGCATTGAAAGCATTCAGGCCCGGAAAATTTCCTTTTCCGCTGCTGCATATCGATACCGGACACAATTTCCCCGAAGCCCTTGAATTCCGCGATGCCCTCGTTGACCGCATCGGCGAAAAGCTGATCGTAAGAAAAGTGGAAGATACCATCAGGGCCAGGAACCTCACTGAATCCAAAGGAAAATTCGCCAGTCGCAATGCCCTGCAAACCTATACCCTGCTCGATACCATCGATGAATTCGAGTTCGATGCCTGCATCGGCGGGGCCAGGCGCGATGAAGAAAAAGCCCGCGCCAAGGAAAGGATATTCTCCGTGCGCGATGAATTCGGCCAATGGGATCCTAAAAGGCAAAGGCCCGAACTATGGAATACCTATAACGGAAAGATCCAGAAAGGAGAGAACGTGCGGGTATTCCCCATCAGCAACTGGACGGAACTGGATATATGGAACTATATCCGCCGCGAACGCATCGATCTTCCGTCCATTTACTTCGCGCATGAAAGGGAAGTGATAGAACATGAAGGGCAGTTGGTGGCTGTATCTGCTTTCATCCGCCTGGATCCTGAAGATGAAATCCGGATCAGGAAAGTCCGCTACCGCACCGTAGGCGATATGACCTGCACGGCAGCCGTTGAATCGCAGGCAGAAGATATCGAAGGCATCATCAGGGAGATCACGGCAACAAAGACCAGCGAACGCGGCGAAACCAGGATCGATGACAAAGTATCCGAAGCAGCGATGGAAGACAGAAAAAAGAACGGCTATTTCTAACTATTAAATATAAAATCTTACCTATTCAATCCCCATGGATTTACTTCGTTTCATAACAGCAGGCAGCGTGGACGACGGCAAAAGCACCCTGATCGGGCGCTTGCTCTACGACAGCAAGAGCATCCTCATCGACCAGCTTGCCGCATTGGAAAAGCAAAGCCGCAATAAGCAGGACGGTGAAATAGACCTGGCCCTGCTTACCGACGGACTGCGCGCCGAGCGCGAACAGGGCATCACCATCGATGTTGCCTATAAATATTTTTCCACGCCCAAACGCAAGTTCAACATTGCCGATGCGCCCGGGCATATTCAATACACGCGGAACATGGTCACCGGCGCTTCCAATGCCGATCTCATCGTAATCCTCGTGGATGCGCGGAACGGCATTGTAGAACAAACGCGCCGCCATTCCATCATCGCCTCCCTGCTGAACATTCCGCATGTGGTTGTTGCCATCAATAAAATGGATCTGGTGGATTATTCGCAGGATCTGTTCAACAATATTGCGATCGATTATTCGGAGATCGCCAATACCCTTCAACTGAAAGACGTGAAATACCTTCCCATCAGCGCATTGAAGGGAGATAATATCGTCGAAAAATCGGCTAACCTTCCCTGGTATGAAGGCCCTGCCCTGCTGGAATTGCTGGAGAGCACGCCGGTGCAGAACGACATCAACCTTACCCACGCGCGACTGCCCGTTCAATATGTGATCCGTCCGCAAACAGAAGCGCTGCATGATTACCGCGGCTATGCCGGCAAGATCATCAGCGGGATATATAAAAAAGGCGACGCCGTAACCGTGCTGCCTTCCGGACTAACCAGCAGGATACAGGCCATTGAAAGCGGAGGAAAGGAGCTGGAAGAAGCTTTTGCCCCGCAGAGCGTGGTGCTGAGGCTGGAGGACGATATCGATATCAGCCGCGGCGACCTGATTGTCAAAAATGACAATCAGCCGAAAACAGCGCAGGAGCTCGAGGTGCTGCTCTGCTGGATGGATACCAAACCCCTGGCTGCAGGCAACAGGTATCTTTTACAGCTCAACAGCCGCACCGTAAGAAGCGTGGTCAGGCATATCGAATACAAGCTGGATGTGAACACGCTGGAAAAAAATGAACCGGTACAACAGGCAGGGCTGAACGATATAGTGAAGGCAACCATCAAAACCGCATCTCCATTGCCTTATGATTCCTACCGGGAGCTCAGGGCCAACGGAGGCGCCATACTGATCGATGAAACCAGTCATGTTACCGTAGGGGCCTGCATGATACAGTGAGCAGGGAGAAGGCGAAAGGTATAAGGTAAAAGGCCTTACACCTTACGCCCTACACCTTATACCTTATACCTTAATAAAAAAAAATCGACAATGAACCAGCAACATAAAGGCAAAGTGATCCTGGCGGGCGCCGGCCCCGGCGACCCGGAGCTGCTTACCCTGAAGGCGCACCGCTACCTGCAGCAGGCCGATGTGGTGATCACCGACCGGCTGGTGAGCGACACTATCCTTCATGAATATACGAAGAAGGAGGCGCTGATCCTGCATGCGGGCAAGCAATGCCGCAAGGGCGCATCCACCCCGCAATCGCTGATCAATGAACTGTTGCTGGAATATGCCTTGCAGGGCAAGCTGGTGGTAAGGCTGAAAGGAGGCGATGTTTGCTTTTTCTCGAATATCCTCGATGAGCTTCAAGTCCTCTCGCGGCATCATATCGACTATGAGATCATTCCGGGTGTTACTGCCGCATCAGGAGCTGCAGCTTATGCAGGGATTCCCTTAACAGCCCGCGATCATGCCACCGCAGTACGGTTCATCACCTATTATCAACCCGGTATGCTCGGCGAGGATTACTGGAAAGAGCTCGCGCATACAAATGATACCCTGGTTTTCTATATGTCGGCCGACACCCACCTGGAGCTGGTGGAAAAACTGACAGCGTATAATCCTGACCGTGAGAAGCATATTGCCGTGATCGAGCAGGCTACCACGCCCATGCAACGGGTATTTCATTGCAACATTAATGACTATGCGAAAAAATACGGCGGCGAACGCTATGTATCCCCCGCCCTGATCATTGTGGGGAAAGTAGCCGCCCTGCATGAACAATTCAACTGGATGCCCGAAGGCAGGAGCAGGGCTTCCTATTTCAAAGAGATCGAAAAGAATATTAAAGCAGAAGCAAGAGCTTAATGAAACATAAACCACAAATCACCGATAGCATGCTGACAACGCCTAAATTGAAAATCATCCAGGAACTGATCGCCAGTTCAACCCGCGAGGAGCTGATCTGGCTCAATGGTTATCTGGCAGGCATAGTGGCCCAGATTTCAGGGCAGGAGCAGCAGCCCGAACCTGCTCCCGCCAGGCCACAGGTCGGCAGGATCACCATTGCTTACGGCACCGAAACCGGCAATTCAAAAAAGCTGGCCACCGATTTTGCAGCAAAGGCAAAAAAGAACGGCATCAATGCCAGGCTGGTCAGCCTGGATCAATACCGCATCAGCGATCTCCAAAGAGAGGAATATTTTTTTACGGTCATCAGCACGCAGGGAGAAGGTGAACCGCCTGCAGCAGCTAAAAAATTTTACGACCATATCCATCAAAACGGCTTCAGGCTGAACAATCTCAAATACGGCGTGCTGGCCCTGGGCGATACCGCCTATCCCCTGTTCTGCAAGGCCGGTGAGGATGTGGATGCCCAATTGCAGAAGCTGGGCGGCGAAAGAATTGCTTCCCTGCAACGATGCGATACCGATTATGAAACCGAGGCCAATAACTGGTTCTCGGGCATTTTGCAAAAACTGAGCAGCAATGGCCATGCGCCGGCAGCAGCTCCTGCAACGGTGATCAAAAAAACAAGCGGCAAAAAAAACTATACCGGTACGGTGCTTACGAATACCAATCTCAATGACAGGGGCTCTGCCAAGCAAACCCATCATATCGAGATCAGCGCCGAAGAGCTCGACTACCAGCCCGGCGATTCGATAGGCATCGTGCCTGAAAATCCTGATGCCACGGTCGGTGCTATCATTGAATTGACGGGCGTCAATCCCGATAAACCGGTCCTGCATCGCAATGAAGAACTGAGTGTATCCGATCTGTTGAAAAAGAAACTGAACATCGTTTACCTGCCGGAAAGAGTGGTTAAAAAATATGCTTCCATCGTGCAGCAGGATATTCCCGAAACCAGGATCGGCCTGCTCGATCTGCTGAAGATCTATCCGGTAAAAGATGCCGCCCAGTTCGAGGAAGTGATCGGCATACTGGAACCGACCACGCCGCGCCTCTATTCCATTTCTTCATCACCCCAGGCGCATGACGGTGAAATTCATCTTACCGTGGCGAGAGACAGCTTCCAGGTGAATGGAGAGCTGAAATACGGACTGTGCTCCGATGCCCTTTGTGCGCTTCGCGAACAGGAAACGATCGAATTTTACATCCACAAAAACGCCCAGTTCAAACTGCCGGAAGCGGATAAAGACATCATCATGATCGGCCCGGGCACCGGCATCGCTCCTTTCCGTTCTTTCCTGGCAGAAAGAGATGCTACAGGAGCAGGCGGACGGAGCTGGCTTTTCTTCGGCGACCAGCATTCCATTACCGATTTTTTATATCAGACCGAATTGCAGAACTGGCTGCAGACCGGCGTGCTGAGCAGGCTGAGCGTGGCCTTTTCGCGCGACCAGGAACAGAAAGTATACGTGCAGCATAAAATGCTCTGCCAGGGCGCCGAATTTTTTGAATGGCTCGATGGCGGCGCCCACCTCTATATCTGCGGAGCAAAAGAACCGATGAGCGTGGACGTAGAGAACACGATACTGGAGATCATCAAACAGTTCGGCAATAAAAAAGAACCGGAAGCCATCGCCTACCTCGACGAGCTGAAGGAATCCGGACGGTATGTGAAAGATGTATATTGAGGAAAAGCCAGTGGCGAGCGGGAAAGAAATATTAAATCTAAAATCTTAAATATTAAATAGTGGCGGATTTATCACCGATAGAAAAGATCAAGCAAAAAAGCGATGGGCTGCGGGGCACCATCAGGGAAGGATTGCAGGATGAGATCACCGGGGCCATCAGCGAAGACGACCAGGCCCTGGTCAAATTCCACGGCATGTACCAGCAGGATGATCGCGACCGCCGCGAGGAACGCGCTGCCAAAAAGCTGGAGCGGCTGTATTCCTTCATGATCCGCCTGCGACTGCCCGGCGGATTCCTGAAACCGGAACAATGGATAGCCACCCATCATATTGCCGGGGAAAATGCTACCGGCGTCATCAAGATCACTACCAGGCAAACCCTGCAATTGCACGGCATCCTCAAATCGAAGATCAAGCCGACCATCAGGGCATTCAATGAAGCCAGGCTCGATTCCATTGCCACCTGCGGCGATATCAACCGCAATGTGATCTGCTCGGCGCATCCCATGCAGTCGCCCATCCATGCCCACGTGCACGGTTATGCGAAAAAGATCAGCGAGCTGCTGATGCCCAAGACGAAAGCCTATTACGAGATCTGGCTCGATGAAGAAAAGCTGGCCGATAAAAAAGAGGAAGAAGATCCGCTGTACCAGGATCGTTATCTTCCCCGCAAATTCAAGATCGCCATCGCCATTCCGCCGAATAACGATGTGGATGTGTTCGGCAATGATATCGGGCTCATTGCCATCATCGAAGACAATATGCTGAAAGGCTTCAATGTTGCTGTTGGCGGAGGGCTTTCCACCACGCATGGCAATCCCGCCACGTATGCCAGGCTCGCCACGGTGATCGGTTATGTGCCGGAAGATCAGATACTGAAAACAGTATATGCCATCGCCACCATACAACGCGATTTCGGCAACCGCAGCGACCGCAAGCTGGCGCGGCTGAAATATACGGTAGACCGGCACGGCGTTCAATGGTTCAAGGAAGAAGTGGAAAGAAGAACCGGCCTCCTCATGGGCAAACCGCATCCTTATGTATTTACGGAAAGAAAAGATCATTACGGATGGCATCACAATGAACAGGGCCTCTGGTATTATACGCCTTTCGTGGAAAACGGAAGGATAACCGACGATGAGCATGTTGCCATGAAAACAGCCCTGCTCGAAGTAGCCAAAACCGGCAAAGCGAATTTCCGGTTCACCGGCAACCAGAACCTCATCCTTTCCGATATCGGCAAAAAAGATAAGGCGGCCATCGATAAAATTCTCCGCAAATACAGGATCATTGAATACACCGAATCGGTTTCCGCCATCCGCAGGAATTCGATGGCCTGCGTGGCGCTGAATACCTGTCCGCTGGCGCTGGCAGAAGGACAGCGTTACCTGCCCACCCTGATCGGCAAAATAGAACCGCTGATCGAAAAGCATCAACTAAGCAAAGAAGAGATCATCATCCGCATGACGGGCTGCCCCAACGGTTGCGCACGGCCATATATAGCCGAAATCGGCTTTGTAGGAACTGCTTACGGGCGCTACAATCTCCATATCGGCGGCGACCATGAAGGCACGCGGCTGAACAGGATATACAAGGAAAACCTGGACGAAGCAGCCATACTCTCCGAAATAGACCGCCTGCTTACCCTGTTCAAAAAAGAAAGAACCCCGGATGAACGCTTCGGCGATTTTGCCTTCCGGAAGTTTTTTTAATGCCGGCAGGCAATCAATATAAATCCATCAATGCCGCACGTGTTTTCTATTTCCATAATCCGGACTTACGAAAAAAAATTGCGCTAAAAAGTCTATAGATTAAGTAGGAAATACATATTTTTGTTGCATGACCACCACAGTTCCATACATGGCCCTTTGTAAGGCAGCAATCCTGCGCTGCTGTCCCGCCAGGGACTTATTTTAATTCCACACAGCGCTAAAGCCATTTTTTTTAACCTATCAATCTACCAAAACACTAGACTAATATGCTTACGAAACAGGCTACATTTTTATTCGCGCTCGCACTGAGCGTAATTCAGGTTGCAGCCCAGGAAAATACCGCTATTGAAATTGCCGGAAAAGTTACCGACAGCAAAAAAGAACCTTTATCCGATGTAAGCGTGCAGGTAAAGGGAAAAGTGTCGGGAACCGTTACCGACAGGAGCGGCAATTTCGCGCTCAGAACAAAGACCAGGCTGCCGTTCACGCTGGTTTTTTCTTCGGTCGGATTCACGCCGCAGGAGTTTGAAGTAAAAAGCCTGGGCTCCAATCTCAATATTGAACTGGTAACGCAGGCCGTGCTGGGGTCGGAAGTGGTCATCACTGCATCGCGTGTTCCGGAAAGCATTCTGAAATCGCCGGTGGCCATAGACAAGCTCGACATCCGCGCTATCCGGGAAACGCCCGCTCCGAATTTTTATGATGCATTGGAAAATGTAAAAGGCGTGCAGATGACAACGTCCAGCCTTACGTTCAAAGTACCCAACACCAGGGGCTTCAATATCCCGAATAATTTCCGCTTCATGCAATTGGTGGATGGAGTGGATATGCAGGCAGCTACCCTGGGCGTTCCGCTGGGCAATGCCATCGGGCCTACCGAGCTCGACATTCAAAGCGTGGAAATAACGCCCGGTGCGGCTTCCGCGCTGTATGGCATGAATGCCATCAACGGCATGGCCAATCTCATCACCAGGGATCCGTTTACCAGCCAGGGGCTGAGCATCTATCACAAAACAGGCATCAACCATGTGGACGGCATCGACCATGACCCCGCCATTCTAACGGAATCGGCTATACGCTATGCAAAAGCATTCCATAATAAGTTCGCATTTAAGATCAATATCGGGTATATGCAGGGAACAGACTGGCGATCCAATACCCGCCTCGACCAGAATCCCAATAATCTCAACAGCGCCAATCCCAAATTCCCTGCCCTGGACGGAGCAAACAATATTGCTTTCGACGGATGGACTAAATACGGCGATGATGCATTGGCAGGAAGCAATCTGGTATCCATCAGCGGCCTAACCATTGATGGAAAATCGAATCAAACGCTGCGGGTGGCCCGTACGGGATACTGGGAAACGGATCTGGTCAGTCCCAAAGTGAGCAATCTCAAATTAGACCTGGCCTTGCATTACCGGCTGAATGAAAAGGCAGAGCTGTCTTATTCCTATCGCGTGGGCAAGATGGATGGCGTATTTCAGCGGGGCAACAAGATCAGGCTCGATAACGTGGTAGTGCAGAACCATCATATCCAGCTCAAGGGAAGCAATTTTATCATTCACGGATATGTTTCGCTCGAAAATACCGGCGATTCCTATAATGTAAAACCACTGGCCGACAATATGGATCTTTACAGCGGCGGCGCTACAGATACCAAAACGCCCACAAGCTGGGGCACCAAATATAAGAATGCGCTGCTTGACTATGGAAACAACAATGGCGGACTGACCTCTGCCAATCTTGCCGCGGCTACGCAATATGCAAGGCAGCAGGCGGATGCCAGTCGCGTGCAACCCGGAACGGCTGCATTCGAGCAGTTGAAAAATACCATCATCAAGATCAATAACTGGGATATCAAATCGAGCTCCATTCCCGATGCTCCGGCAACAGGCGGCGCTGCGCTGATCCAGAAAAGCCGGCTCTACCACCTGGAAGGGCAATGGGATTTGTCGAAGCAGGTAAAAATATTCGATCTGCTCATCGGCGCCGACGGAAGGATTTACCAGATCATTCCCGACGGCAATAATTTCGTGGACTTCAGCAGGCCCATCGAAGAACGCAATAAGCCCGTTGAAGTAGATGGGAAAGTGCCCGATTCCAGTAATTTCGGAAAGGATGTACTGTATAAAAAATTCGGCGGATTTGTGCAGGTAACAAAAACATTTTTCGATGAGAAGCTCAAGCTCTTTGCTTCGCTGCGGGGGGATTACAATCCCGAGTTCGATCCCAAGTTCACGCCCAGGCTGGCCGCAGTATATACGCTGAACCAGGTTCATAATTTCCGTTTCACTTATCAATTGGGTTATCGCTTTCCCGCCATCTTTGAAGCCCTGTCCTATGTAAATAACGGGCGGGTAAAACGGGTAGGCAGCTTATCTTATATCGACAAAGGACTGGGCTATCTCGAAAACAGCTACACCCAGGCTTCTGTCATCAATTTCAATGCAGTGGTCAGCGCACAGGGAAATACAGATGAAGCCGCGCTGGCCAACCGCGACCTGCTGGTATGGGCCAACCTGCCCAAGGCAAGGCCCGAACGCATCATTTCTTATGAGCTGGGTTACAAAAGCATACTGCTCGATAATCGGCTGATCATTGACGTTGATGCATATACGAACCAGTACGACGGATTCCTGGGCCAGGTGCAGGTATATGTGCCCAAGGGCGAAACTGTAGGCTCCGATGCGGCCGTGCTGGCCATGCTCGACCGGAACCGCGATGCCACAGCAGCTACATCAACTACAGCGGCCAGCAAGGGGCAGGATCGCTACCGCGTTTACACCAATGCCAAGAACACCTATCATAATTTCGGATCGGCGCTGAGCGTGACTTATAATTTTTTCAGGAAATATATAGTGGGCGGA